>JAZANC010000024.1:0-26018 GCA_036228805.1 Thermoplasmatota archaeon | reverse complement strand
TTGAGCCGGTCGACGGGTCCCAATCGGACGAGAGTCGTCTCAATCTGCCGATCATGCTCCCGATGTCTTCGTCCTTAGGAGCCGGCAGGAGGCCCATGGACCAGACTATGGATAGTTGCGTGCCGATGAGATGGCCGAAGGCCGATCTCGGCATTTGGCCGCTGGGAACTGCGATATGCACTGCATCCTCTCTATCGGAAAGTATCTCTTCGAGTTTACCTCCGGAGGATATCCCTATGACGCTGCCGCCCTCCTCCAGAGCCTTTGAAACTCCATCCAGGGTTTCTTCTGTATTCCCTGAATACGAAGTTGCGATGATGAGCCATTCCGGGCCCCACCAAGAAGGGAGCCCATAGTCCCTCCAATGGAGTACGGGGAGGCCTGCCTGCCTATCTGCGATGGTTGTCAGAAACGTTCCGCTCGCACCTGATCCGCCCATCCCTATACACAGCACGCCGACCCAATCATCATCGCCAATAATTCCGATATCCCTCTGGAAGGCGTTTTCCAGATCGTCCACGAAACCGCGGGTGAAGCCCGCCATGTCCTGCTTGTCATACTGCTCGAGAAGTTCAACTGGGTCAGACATCTCCGAGTCCTCCCCCCGCTGCATACGGGATTGCCAGCCATTGATGGTCTATCAACCCAATACGGATCGACTCTTCTCCATCGTAGTCGAACGGGAGCGCGACGGTGGCCATCTTCCAATCTCCCGGTATCAGTACTTCCGCCGCGGATCCGTCACGATCGAGTATCTGTACGTTTATCTGGTCGCTAGTTGAGCAAACCACGGATGATTTTTCCATGTCTCTCCACGTCTTTCCGCTTCTTTGGTTCGAAGAAAACGATCCTAGGATGGGTCCGTCCTTCTGCCAAGAAGTGATGATCCAGAGTTTGTCCTTTATCCTAACGAGGTCCCCTATGGAGAAAGCTGGCTTCCTGTAAGAAACGGTGAGTCGCGTCACCTCTGCGCCGTCTTTGACGCCGACTACAGTGGAAGTTTCCTTGACGGTGCCTCCGAAGCGGCTCACGAGTCTCCTTGCCCACATTCTTGCCATTGATTTAGAACCCAACTGAAGATCCCAGCCCCCTTGGACAGGACCCTCTTTCGTAATGAAGAACAGGGGGTCGTTGGTACCTTCTCCGAGCATCTCGTTCAAAGTATTACGAATGGCTCCTATTTCATCTCTGGATAGTCTCCTTCCTGCAGATCTTATCTGGAACTCTGCCTCGAAGTAGGCGCCATCTTTTCTTGAGCAGGTCTGGCAGATTGTATCGCTTGTCTGGAGGAGTATGGTATGTTGGTCATCAAAGTGAAGTCCGTGTACCGTTGCGCTGACATCCACGAATATCCTGGAAGTTCTATCGTCAATTGTCTCGACGGTGAGGCCTACATCGACGTCCTCAGCTTCAGATAGAATCTCGAGATTGTCCTGAACCCTAATTTCTGCTATCGAAAGATCGTCATTATCGCTCCAGCTCTTCCCCACGTTGTGAAGCCTGCACTTGGAGCATCTTGCTTGCTGCAGGCGTTCGGGTATCTTGGATAGATGCGTTCTGTCACGGAGGCAGGACTCGCAAAGTCGGCCAGCATACACCGGTGGAGGGGCCCCGCAGACGATGCAGAACTCCTGTACCATCATTCCTCGCCATCACGAGGGTGGGGGGTTCGGGCTTCAAGGGTGCTGGCCGGTGAATTTGCAACATTGCGGTATCTTGACCACAACCAATTCGCATAAAGTGCAAGAGAGCCGATCAAGATGGCATATGCTACAATGAGGTGCGTCTCCCCTGCCAATTCACTCGCCCCCATGAATTTCATCGAGAGCCTTGAGGTTCAATTCTATCTCAGCCTCTGCAGAATATAGTTTGTCGGAGATTATCGAGAATCCGATGAACAGAAGTGTGATGGAAACGAATCCTAGCAGCATCACGGTACGGATGGCCGGATCGAGTCCGGAATCTTCGCTTTCTATGATAACCACTCCCGGGTGTCTCTTCTGGTAGATGGTGGTTGCCACTGCCGTGATGGGGACTAGTATGAATCCGAATAGTCCCACTGCGGCTATAGTGTCCCTTGTTGAATCATGATCCGGTTGCGATCGTCTCGCCATGACGATGAATAGTGCAAGGGCGGTGAGTAGTGCGAAGGTATTGAGCCGAAGATCTGCCCAGTCCCAGGGAACGCCCCATTCAGCCATGCCCCATATTGGCCCTGAAGTTATGACTCCGATGCCGAATAGAAGTCCTAAATCGGACCCGGATTGGACTAACCTCCATGAACGTTCAGTGCGACGAAGATACCATCTTAACGATCCCCAGAAGAGCATGCCAAACGCGAGGAAGGACGTCCATGCGAAAGGAACGTGGAGGAATATTATCCGATAAGCGGCAGGAGCCCTCCACTGGCTCGGGTTGACGTCAGGGGCCCATGTGATTCCGAGGAATATGGTTGCAACTAGGCCCAACGATCCCAAGGTCAGCAAGGCAGTGGCATGGGCGGGGATGCGTACCATTAGTTAGCCGTCACGGCCATCATCAATGAATCAATGCCTTCACTCGTCGGGTATGATGACGGCTGCACCCCACACCAATGCGGCGATCAGGCTCGAGCATATGATTAGGCCAAGTGGCGTATCGAACCCGATATCGAAATTCATTCCTTCGTAGAGTATCTCGGTTGTAGCATCCACCAGCATGAGGAATGGCCAGACCAGTATGGCCATCATCAGAGATGCTGCAACTGCAGTGCTGCGTTCGAAACCGGACACGAGCATGTGTATTGCGGTTGCTGCAGCCCCTATGTCCAACATCGAAAGTGCTGGGAGCCATAGCCACGCATATGCAGAAGGATCGATGTCTGGTGAGCTGTTTGAGAGGACTATGAAAGAGAGGTACGTCAGTGGAATCGGTAGCAGCCACGGTGAGCCGACTATTGATGAGAGAGGCCTTATCGATCGACCGAGATGGGCTCGCCACCAATCTCCCGAACGCCTCTCTTTGAGACGGTCAATCAGTGCAGGTCGCACCAGTATTGCAATCAATGCAGGGACCAGGATGTAAAATGCGAGTGATGAGGGGGCTCCGTCTGAAATTGCGTCTAACCCTATTGAATGGAGTAGGAAGATTGCTAGAAGGGCTGGAACGATTCTCTGAACTGTATCCACCGGATTCCTCATCTCGAGAGCCAGTATCCACCTGCCCAGTGCTGATACTGCGCTGCCGGTGGGAGTGGCGTCTGTAAACGGGGGGTCACCGACGGAGTGACTCGAGCCGGATACCGATATCATGCCTGAAGATATCTCAGCTGTCCTATCAGAAATTTCGATTATGGCCTCGTCGTGGGTTGCTATGACGATTGAGTGGCCCTTCTCCTTAAGAGAAAATATCGAATCGTGGAGGAGGTTCCGTGATGCGGAGTCCAGACCTTCACTTGGCTCATCTAGGAGTATGATTCTCGATTCACTGGACTGCATAGCAGGAAGTATCGCAGCGAGTATTGACACTCTTTTCCTCAGCCCTTGGGACAGAACAGCAAGTCTGTCTTCGGACCTATGTGACAATGCCCACTTTTCCATGGCGGCATGGATTGTTTCATCGGCCAGTGATTTCCCGGCGACCATGGATGCAGTCTTGAGTCTCTCAATCACCGTTTCATCCAAGCATGCACCATCAGTCTGCAGCGCGATAGAAAGGCCCGGTACGGGTGTTCTCCTGCCTCTCGAATCTCTAATAGGTATTGATTGCTGATCAGGAAGAGGCATCACCACCTCGCCAGATCTCGGAGCGTGCAAGCCTGCAAGTGTCTCCAAAAGTGTTGATTTACCAGATCCATTTGGGCCTGTTAAACACAGTATTTCTCCGCTGACTATATCGAGGTCTATGTCTTCCATCACAGTTCGAGAACCTCGTAGCACGGTGGCTCCCTTGATGCGAAGGACTGGGTACGACACGTACCCTCCCACCGCGGAGGGTCCTTTCATTGCACCGCAAACAGCCGGAGGGGCTATTCATGGGCTTCAACCGTCTTGATTCGGGGAGAGGCATGGAGATATACTGGAGCGACCTGACGCCGGGCGACTTTGTTACGCTCAGTGTTCTATTGGTTTTCGCATTCGGGCCCTATGTCTATGCCGTCCGTTCAGGTGTCAGTCTTGCCCTTGCCACTGTTCTGTCTCTTCTTCTAGTTACTTTCTTCCAAGCCGGGGTAGATTTACTTGGATTGGCGTTTGAACCGATTGCATTTCTTTCGCTGATTCCAGCTATTGCCTTCGAACCTAGTATGGCTCACAGATGGATTACTGCAGGTTGGCTGCACGCTGATTGGTTCCATGTCCTTGGCAATATTCTCGTTATAGCGCTAGTTGGTGTTCCTCTTGAACAACGGTTGGGGGCTAGAAGGTGGATGGCGATTTACTTTGTTGGGCTTCTGGCGGGTAATTTGTCATGGGTCGGGACCCATATCGGGGATCCAGGGGCATCATTGGGAGCAAGTGGCGCTGCCTTCGGACTGCTCGGGGCGTACATGGCGGGCTGGCCAAGAGATGAAATCGAATTCCCTCTGCTTTTCCTAATCAGAGCATGGCCGGTATGGTTGATCACTCTGGTCAAATTAGGATTTGAAATCTATACTATGTACGAGGTGGAAAGTCTAGGGCAGTCAACGGGAATTGCTCATCTTGCACATGTAGGGGGCTTCTTTGGCGGGTATATTGTAATCAGGCCGATTGCCCGAAGTGGCAATGTTCCTCTGGAGGGGGATTTTGAACAAAACGAAGCGCCGGGGATAATGCCAATTGGGGTTGACCCTTGGCAGGAAAGGGGATTGACCCCCTCAGATCCCGTTAAGAGAATACTCAGAAGACTGAGGGAGGAAGGGGACGAGATGGAAACTCGCCAGGCATGGGTTGAAGAATTGGCTGAACAGGCGATTTGTCCTGAATGCGGGGGTGCGTTGGAGGCGCTTCCAGGGCCAATGGGCGGTTATGTTGTGGTGTGCTCATCCAACCGGAAGCATCTTCGTTGGCCATAGGGACCGTGTGAGGGGGGCGGATATGGTATCTGAAATCGCGATGTCTGCGTTTGATGTAGCGAGAGTGCGCGTCGAACTTGAGCAACTGGTTGGCGCACGTGCTCAGAAGGCATACCAGCCGCACTATGAGCAGGTTGTCCTCAGGATGAAGAAAAGCGGTTCTAGTCCGATAGATATTGTAATCGTCAGAGGTAAGAGGGTCTATCTCTCTGAACGCGATCGACCTATGCCCCAGAATCCCTCTTCATTTGCAATGACTTTGAGGAAGTATCTCGGAAACGCACGATTGATTGGAGTTCTCCAGATAGGATTTGATAGAGTTCTTAGACTTGATTTTGAGCATGGGCGAGGAAAGATTTCACTTGTTATCGAGATGTTCAGAGACGGTAATGCGATCTTGATTGATCATGAAGATGTAATCATCCAACCGCTCACCAGTGCAGCCTACAGTAGCCGGGTGCTGAAAAGAGGGGAGCGTTACGCTCCGCCCCCTTCGGCTACAGATCCCCGTACACTTGATGAGAAGGGATTGTCGGATCTTTTCAAAGAAGGCGACCGGGATTTGGAGCGTACCCTCGCGGGGAGGGTGAATCTCGGGAGGAGGTACGCGGAATTAGTCTGTAGAATTTCAGATATTGATCCGCGTTCTTCAATCTCGGATCTTGGCGAAAAGGAGCTCTCCTCGCTTATAATGACCATTCAAACGCTCATGGAAGAGTCTGACAGAATAGGGGAAGGTTCAGTGTGGTCTGAACATGAAGAGGGCTCAAACAAGTTATTCTCCCCATTTACTCATTCACCGGGAGAAGGTCTTGTCAGGGAGGCTGTCAGGTCCCTGTGTGCAGCCATTGACTCAATTTATGGAGAATATGATGCAAAGGCTCTGGCTAGAAGAGTGGAGGAAGCAGTGCTAGAAGAAGAAGGGGGCAGGGATGATGACAGGTTGGCTCGGAGGGCTCACCAACAACGAGAGGGGATAGAGTCGTTCGTAGAAGAAGCTTCGATATTCCAGAAGAAGGGCTCATCCATGCTCGAAGAATGGGTCCATCTTGAAGAGATAAGATCTCAGATCGAACAACAAGTATCGAAGGTTGGATGGTCTTTGACATCAGAACAAGCATCCAATTCAAAATGGATTTCGGAGATTGATCCAGCCAGCAAAAACGCAAAGGTTCTCTTACCTGATTCAAACGGCGAGCCTGGTCAAGAAGTGCTGATTTCGATAGAGGGCACAGTGCATCAGAGTGCTCAAGATTACTTCGAACGGGCACATACGCTGAAGGCCAAGGCGGAAGGGGCTAGAAAGGCACTGCAGAAAACGGAAAGCGAACAAAAAAAGATTTCTTCCAAAGCTGAAAAAGAGCGTAATAAGGGCAAGGTATCATCGGTGCGTAGAACTAGGAGATTTTGGTTTGAACGCTATCGATGGGGCATTGTGGGTCCGGGTAGGTTGATGGTGGGCGGGAGAGATGCCCGCGGTAACGATGCGGTCGTGAAAAAGCACCTTTCAACAGGAGATCTCTATCTTCATGCCGATCTCCATGGAGCAGCCTCATGTGCTCTCAAGAGGGTAGATGGTTTGGAACTGGGAGGAGATGAAGGAATCGTTTCAGAGGGAGTTTGTAATTTCAGGATTGTACAGTCCATAGACGGGGCCCCCGAAGACCTCCAGATGCTCTCAGAAGATGAGAAAGAAGAGGCTGCAGCGTTGGCAGCATGCTGGTCAAGAGCATGGGGGGCTGGTTCGGCAGCCGCGACAGCGTTCCATGTTCGGCCCTCTCAGGTAAGCAAGGCCACAGAAAGTGGAGAAGCACTCGGAAGAGGGTCGTTCGTAGTACGAGGCAACAGGGGGTGGCATCGCGATCTGGTATTGAAAATGGCAATCGGACTAGGGACCGTTAATGGTATCCCAATGCCTGTGCCTGGCTCCGTTTCTGCAATTGGCAATTTATGTGATCGTTGGGTGGAGATAACCCCTGGGAGGGAGAAGAAAGAAGACGTTGCAAGGCGTATATCGAAAGCTACAGGGCTCGATCATGGCGAAGTACTTGCTGCGCTTCCGTCGGGAAATTGTGATTTGATAGACCACGGGCTTCTGAAGGCCTAATCGCCATTATTCCATTCTCTAGCGGTCATAGCATATTGAACAATATCTATCCAATGGTCATAGAGCCATTCTCTCTCGACACTCACACCTTCTTTCCGGAAGCCCAGCCTCTCGGGTATGGCTCTGGAGGGCAGATTATCGATGCCCGCTTCTATCACGACTCGGTGAAATGCGCAGGCGTTCAGTAGAACGTCTACCAATGCGCCTACCGATCTAGTCATCAGGCCATTTCCGCAATGTTCCTCGTCTAACCAATAGCCTATCCAAGCAGTCCTATTTCCATGATCGATTCGATTGATGCTCAGAGTTCCCACGATTTCATTACCATATTCAAGCAGCAATAACAAGGCCTCCATTCGACTGGCCTTCTCGGACTGGTCAAGGATGAAGTCAGTCTCGTCAGATATGCTGTTTGTATCATCAAGCCAAGGTAGATGTTTCCTCAAGAATTTTCTATTTTTGTTGACCACTCTGAACAATTCAGGTGCATCATCGGGCCGAGCAGCCCTTAGATTGAGATCTTCAGACACTGGAATAGCATCTGGGATGTAAATCACGTCATTAGGTTGCATCTAGAGGATATGAATGCCGTGGTAAGTTGATTCCGCGTGTGTAGATCTGTAGATGGCGGACTCAACTGATAAGGTGTAGCGTCTCTCGACAGCCATGGCCGGAGACAAGTCCGCTGGCAATTGGACCTACGGGGCCTATCTTGAGTTGGATCGTTTACTACAGCTACAGGGCGATGAAAGAGAAGTCTCTAGAGATGAAATGCACTTCATCATCGTCCATCAGACGTTCGAGTTATGGTTCAAGCAAGTCATCAAAGAATTGGAAGGAGTTCGAGATGAGTTGGGGGCCTCCTCAGTACCAGAAGAGGCGATTCCATCCTGTGTCCACGGGATGCGCCGCATAACTGAGATATTCCAATTAATGGCTCACCAGTGGGGCGTTCTTGAAACTCTCACGCCTCAGGGCTTTCTTGCTTTCAGAGATGGACTTGGGACGGCATCAGGTTTTGAATCGTATCAGATGAGGGAATTGGAAATTGTTCTTGGGCTGACGCCCGAAATGAGGGGTTCTAATTTTGACCCACTTCTTCAATTTAAGAAAATTGCAGAAAGGGATTCGACTCAGAAGCATGCTCTTGATCGCCTGATCCGTGCTAGTGAGAAGCCTTCCCTACATGAGGCAGTGAGGGCGTGGGTCCGCAGAACTCCGATTATGGGCTCGAATCCTGGCGATGAGGGGGATGCTGCAGTTGTTTCGAAATATGTTAACGATCATCTGGATGCATTCGAAAGACATTCGAAAGATCAAGAGGCGGCTATGCTGCGATTTAGCGATATGCCTCCGGAGGCGATTAAAGGTAGATTTGAAGGGGCTAGGGCCCAGGTGAGGGAGTTTCTTCTTCCAGATGGTGAGTTAGATAGGTCAAGAGCAGGGCTTCTGTTCATAGAGTCATATCGAGAATTGCCTCTTCTAACTTGGCCGAGAGCACTTGTAGATGCTGTTGTAGAACTCGAAGAGGCCATGGTGAAATGGAGGCATGCTCATGCAAGAATGGTTGAGAGGATTATCGGGAGAAGGGTAGGCACGGGAGGATCTTCTGGCGTCGACTATCTTGATGCTACAGCGGCCTATCGAATATTCACGGACTTGTGGGGTATTCGAACAGTCTTGGTCAGACCGGAACTTAGGCCAGAGATTGAAAGGCCCGAATTTTACAGCTTTTCTTCAGGTTCCGATTAAGGGGGCTAATCATTGCCGCTTATCTTTGTGACCGTACTATTGAAATCGACTCGGTACTAGGGGAGACTCGTGGCAGTGGCAGTGATTGCGGGTTATGCTCGTACCCCCTTTGGCAAGTATAGGGGCAGTCTCTCGGAATATTCCGCCGTACAGTTAGGCACGATGGCAATATCTGGATTGTTGGATTCAATGGACATACCCCCTGGGTCGGGAGTTGTTGATGGAGTATACATGGGGATGGTCCTGCAGGCGGGTGCCGGGCAGGCCCCTGCTAGACAAGCCGCGATGGGTGCAGGGCTCCCCCTGAAGACCCCTGCCACCACCCTGAACAAGGTATGTGGCTCCTCATTGAAGGCAGTCATGATAGCTGCATCGGAAATTGAAGCAGGGCGGTCCGAGATCTTGGTGGCAGGCGGGATGGAGTCTATGTCGAATGCTCCGATGATAGCCGGTGATGTATCTAAAGGGAAGTCTGTAGAATTCTCAAGTCTTGTATCGATATTGCAGCATGATGGATTGAGAGACGCGTTTAGCGGTGAGTCGATGGGCATTACTGGAGAAACCATCGCTATTGAGGAAAGAGTATCGAGATCTGACGCCGACGAGTATGCACTTCAATCCCACAGTAGGGCATCGACCGCATGGCGGAATGGATGGATGGGGAAGGAAGCGATAACAACATCAAACCTCAGCAGGGACGAGGGCATCAGAGATAATTCGACAATGGAGATCCTCGCCAGTCTTGGATCGGCCTTCTTAGATGGAGGAGTAGTTACTGCTGGGAACTCGAGTCAGGTGAGTGATGGCGCAGCAGCACTGTTGATTTGTTCTGAAGAGGCCGCGAAACGGGAAGGTTGGCCGATTATATCCAAAATTGTTGACTTTGAAACATCTGGGGTCGAGCCATCCAGGGTGATGTCTGCACCGATACCATGCATACAATCTCTGTTGGAAAGAAATGGTCTAGAAGCAGGAGATATTGATCTTTACGAGCACAATGAAGCATTCGCTACAGCATCTTGTGGCATACGAGGGCATTTCGGAATCGATAATGATCGTTTCAATGTACATGGGGGTGCAATTGCGATGGGTCATCCCTTGGGAGCTTCTGGGGCCAGATGCCTGATGAGCCTGCTGAATGCCCTAGAAAGAACTGGAGGGGCTCTCGGAATCGTCACACTGTGCCTCGGTGGTGGAAATGCAGTAGGGATGTTGGTCTCACGCGATTGATGATTAGACGGCGGTGCCCTTATGAGCGTCATACAATCGGCTGGAACCATGCCTCGAACACATACTAGGTTTGAGAAAGCTCGTATTCTCGGCGCTCGAGCCCTCCAAATTAGCATGGGTGCTCCTCTCTACGTCTCTGAAGAAGAGCTCCGTGAGGCATTCATGCATGAGCTTATCCAACTTTATGGAACCGAGGAAGCGAAAGTTCGCTTCGTCCTTGATCCGCTCAAAATTGCAACCCTCGAATATGAAACTGATCGAATACCGATCGATGTTGAAGCTGCTGACAACGAGTGATTGAAGCAGGTGCGCTGTCTCGGCGGGGACATGGAGACCGGGGGTTTCGTCAAGCGGGTTCGTGCGGGAGCAAGAGATTACGCAGAGCGCGTCCCGATTACCACTCTGGCGATAGTCGTTCTAGCTGTCACCGGATCAGTCATTACGATGGGCGGGATGATTCGTATATACGACGCTGGAGAATCCTGTCCTGATTGGCCCACCTGCTTCGGAACATGGGGATTTGATGTCTCTGAAGAAGAGCAGGGGGCGTGGTGGGAAGAGAATCCGGAAGAGGAGGATTCGCGCGGAGCGCAACACAGGTACACTACTTTCGAGATTTTTACTGAATGGTTCCATCGACTTCTTGCAGGCGCGTTACTAGGTCCGATGATGCTTCTGCTTTGGGTCTGTACCCGTGTTCAAAGTACAGATAGGCAAGTTAGGAAAGCGGGTCTTTTGGGCCTTATTCTGATAATTTGGCAAGGATTTCTTGGATGGCTTACGGTTAGAATGGACAACGAACATTGGTCGGTTGCTTTGCACCTCGTAAGCGCTCTGGCATTCACCCTGTGCATATTGTGGTTGCTTTTGTCACGTTGGAGAGAGACGGGGAAGACGCCGGAAGCGATGAAAATACATGCAAACTCGAAACAGAGAAGAATGGTTGCATTATCATCGGTAGGTGCTCTTTCGGCCGTGTTTATCGGAGTTTATGTCTCCACGACGGACGGTGCGAATTATGGGTGCGGCGTAGCAGGGATTTCTGAAAGTTGGCCGCTTTGTCATGGCGAATTACTGATTCCAGTAGATGACATTGCGACTGATTCACAGATAATTCATCGCACAATTGTGGCGTTGGAAGGAGTTGCGCTTCTCATTGCTTCATTTACAACCTGGAAGCGTGTTTCATTCGAGCCTGAGTCGAGGAGGTTGGCACAATGGGTAACTCTTGCCACTAGCGTTTTCCTATTCAATGGATTACTGGGTGGCCTGTATGTGATATCATATGATCCGGGCACCAATTCATTCTGGGAAGTTCTATCACTTCTGCACCTGCTGGTTGGGTCCATTTCATTCCTGATTCTTGCGACTATCTGGATCGCGAGTCGCGAAGATATGACCTCCATTCCCGATGGTATCTCTTCATAGGCTCAAGGGGGAGTCGGTAGTCATGATGGCATGGCTTCGATTGACGAAGCCGGGGGTAGTGGTACTCCTGCAAGTCACTGCAGTGTGCGCTGTTCTGATACACGATCTGACCCTTGATGCCAGGCCCAGCATTGGTCATACCCTGGAATCAGTGGGGATAACCGTCTTGGGCGGTTATCTAACAGCAGGAGGCGCGAATGCGATTAACATGTGGTACGATCGTGACATAGATCCAAAAATGAAGCGCACGAGTAAGCGCCCCATTCCATTAGGAGTTATCAGCGCAAACTGGGCTCTTCTTTTTGGAGTGTCAATTTCCTTGGCGGGTGTTGTTTGGTTCACATTGATGGGGGGCGAGATTGCAGCGTTCTGGGCTGCTTTTAGTATTCTTTTCTATGTCTTCGTTTACACGATATGGCTCAAAAGGAGCACTGTTCAGAACATAGTTATTGGAGGTCTTGCTGGGTCAACGCCTCCCCTGATAGGGTGGTGGGTGGCCTCGGGTCCAGCTTCTCTGGATTGGTCTGGAGTAGTGCCATTGATTGTCTCATCTTTGGATACTGGAAGTTTTGTCCCATACTACATGGTGGCTCTGATATTCCTGTGGACACCGCCTCATTTCTGGGCCTTGGCCCTGTATAAATCAAAGGAGTATAGTGAGGTTGGAGTACCGATGATGCCCGGCGTCAAGGGGCCCAAGAGAACGATACTTGAGATGCGCGCATATGGCTGTCTTCTGCTTCTAACTTCATTTATCGGGCCATATCTGATGTTCTCCGGAAATTATTCAATTGCATCCATATCCTTCCTAATAGGTTCATTATTCGTAGCAATATGGTATGTCAGAACGCTTTTTGTTTTGGAACATGATGAAGAAATGGACAGCACGGGCAGGATGCCGAAGGCAGCCCGATCATTCTGGGTGTCTCAACTGTATCTTGGACTAATGTTCCTCATGGCACTATTTGCATCATCAGGAGATTTTGGCTCGATTATTGGTTCGATATTGGCTACTTTTATCATAGTCAGAAGTGAGAAAAAGTTCTCAGAAACAGGGAATCCGTTTGTGTGATTTCCTCCGAATGCTTGAAACACGTTCAGTACGGTGGGAAGGACGGCGTAGAAGATGGATGAGCGGGAATTGATCTATGACTGGAACAACATAGAGCCTGAAATCCAAAGGGATTCGGGCAATCACCCTCATCCGGTGTGGTTTGATGATGAGACGCTTAGAGATGGTTTGCAGAGTCCGAGTGCTAGGAATCCCACGATAGCACAAAAAATCGAGCTTCTGGATTGCATGGAGGGACTGGGCATCCAGAAAGTTGACCTCGGCCTTCCAGGCGCGGGCCCGTATCATGTCGAGCACATAGATTCGATGCTTGGACACATGGGGGAGAACAACTACTCGATACGCCCTGGTTGTGCTGTTAGGACCTTGGTTTCAGATATTGAACCTCTTGTCGATCTGCAGGCAAAACATGAGCGTCAGATACAAGCAAGTGCGTTTCTTGGCACGTCCCCTATTCGCCAATATGCTGAGAACTGGACGATGGAGAAAATCATGAATACTGCGGAGAAGGCAGTCGAGTTTGCAATCGATAACGACATTCCTGTCATGTTTGTTACTGAAGATACGACCAGGAGTCGTCCAGAGGACATCAAGGCGGTCTACACAAGAGCCATTGAGCTTGGTGCAGATAGGATTTGCATCTGCGACACCTGTGGCCACGTCACCCCCAGCGGGGTACGTAGCCTGATGTCATTCATACAGCAAGAAGTGATACCTGACTCGGGTGTAAAGCGTCGCGACATAGAAGTAAATTGGCATGGCCACCAGGACCGGGGGCTTGGAGTTGCAAACAATCTCGCAGCAGTTGAGTCCGGGGCGGATGTGATACATGGTACCGCATTAGGGGTGGGGGAAAGGTCTGGTAATGCCCCTATCGACCAGACCCTCGTCAATCTAAGCCTGATGGGCGTTATTTCGAATGATTTGACTGGTCTGAGCAACTACATGAAAAAGGCCAATGAGTACATCGAAGTACCATTGCCAAGAAATTATCCGGTCTTCGGCGATGATGCATTTGAGACTGGCACTGGCGTGCATGCCTCTGCAGTTATCAAGGCCATGAAGAAGGGTGATGACTGGCTTGCAGACAGAGTGTACTCAGGAGTCCCTGCAGGCGACTTTGGTCTTCACCAAGTCATACGAATTGGGCATATGAGCGGTCGATCGAATATCGTGCATTGGCTCAATGAGCATGGTATTGAGGAGTCTTCGTCACTGGTTGAGTACTTATTCGAAGTAGCAAAATCACAAAGAAGGCTCATGAGTGATGAAGAGGTCTTCGCAGCAATCAATGCGCACAAAGAAGCGGTCTGATTTTTACTGTATTCGGAGTCCTGAGGATGTGCGATACTCAATAGCGATGGCCTTCATCCTGATTTTTTCGCCCGTAGGGGGTGTAGTTGGGGAATCGGTTTCCTCTGGCTATTCTGAAGAACATACAATACTAGAACAGTTTTCTCCAGGGGTCTCTGCGGCCTTCGAAAGAGCGCTTTCGGATAGTGGTTCATATGAGGGGCATGATGGTAACTGGATAATTCTGAGCGAGAAAGATCTGGATTTCCTCATTGACATCCTCCCAAGTGGGAATTTGGAAACCGTGAGCTGGATGGATTCAACATACGTGTGGACACCTTACAAATCTGCTAGATCTTTAGAGATTCTTGAGAGGCTTGAGGATCTAGATTTCATCGAGTTGTTCATACCGGATAAGGAGCAAAAAAAGGCTCCTAGGTTCATTCCGAATGATCCTGATTTCCCTGAACAGTGGCATCTCTCCAACACAGGACAGACAGGCGGGTTGCAGGGAGAAGATGTTAACATCACAGGAGTATGGAACTCTTACAACGGCTCAGGGGTGACCATCTCAATTGTAGATGATGGTCTTGACCACGCACATCCGGATCTCAGCCCCAACTATGAAGCCTCGACTTCATACGATTTCTGCGATTCCGACTCGGACCCAAGCCCATCAGGGAACGATGCTCATGGGACTGCTGCAGGAGGCGTGGCGTCAGCGGCGGGCAATAACGCGGTAGACGTCGTGGGGGCGGGTTTCGGGGCGAATCTAGCTGGAAGCAGGCTAATCGCGTGTTTGGGCGGCGATTCATTGGATGCCTCTGCACTCGGTTACATGCCACAAGATATCGACATCTACTCGAACTCTTGGGGGCCCTCGGACGATGGTGCAACTATTTCGGGGCCGGGCCCATTGACACTTTCAGCAATCGAGAACGGCATATACAATGGGCGAGGAGGATTAGGGAACATCTACACCTTCGCAGCAGGAAACGGACTGGAGAATGATGATGACTCAAATGCGGATGGATTCACGAATAGTAGATTTACAATCGCCGTGACAGCAGTGGACCATAATGGCGAGCAGCCTTCGTATGCTGAACCGGGAGCGAATATCCTTGTGGCTGCTCCCTCAAAAGGAGATGGCGAAGGCATAACCACGACTGATGTAGCTGGATCGTCGGGGTATAACGGAGGAAATGTTACGGATTCCTTTGGAGGGACATCGAGTGCCACCCCCCTGGTATCTGGCGTTATCTCGCTAATGCTTGAAGCGAATGGGAATCTATCATGGAGAGATGTCCAGGAGATCATAGTTCTGACCTCGAAAAAGAATGACATTAGCGATACATCTTGGGGGGCTAATGGTGCGGGTCATCTGGTTTCGCACAAGTACGGATTTGGAGTCATAGATGCAGGGGCAGCGACCTCTATGGCGTCGAATTGGTCAAACTTAATGCCTGAGTCGAACGTTACATACGGGCCAACCACAATGCCTCTTTCAATCTCTGAAGAGAGCGGATGGATCGAGTCTCAATTCACAGTTACAGACAATATGAGTATCGAATCGGTAAGTATCATGGTAGACATATCACATTCGAACAGAGGGGATCTCGACATTGAATTGATGTCGCCTGCCGGGACCATATCGGTTCTCCGAAGTTCGAATGGGGATACTGGAGACGACATACAGGATTGGATCTACGGCAGCGTACATCACTGGGGGGAGTCTTCCGCGGGCAACTGGACATTGAGATTGAAGGACTCCTCGCCAGGAGTCACGGGGACTCTGAATTCATGGAGCCTCACGCTCCATGGCGTTGACCTTGAGAGCGATCATGATGATGACGGCCTTCTAACCGTGGATGAAATCAATGTTCACGGTACGGACCCGTATAATCCAGATACTGATGGCGATGGGCTCGATGACGCCTTCGAAGTTGAGAATGGTACTGATCCACTCATGTCCGATAGCGATATTGACGGGCTATTAGATGGCGATGAAGTGGAAGGCTTCCTCACGGATCCACTCAATTCAGATACGGACGGGGACGGTTTGCTAGACGGGCAAGAAATCACAATCTATGGAAGTGATCCATTGGTATTTGATCCGGATGATGATGGTGATTTGTACTATCATTTCGACGATTGTGACGATTCAAATCCAGGGGTAAATCCAGGCAGGCCGGATATTCTGAATGGTATGGATGACGATTGTGACGAGATGATCGATGAGGGGTACAATTTCACAGATAGAGATGGGGATGGATTGAAGGATTGGCCTGAATTCCACATTCACGGTACAGATTATCTCGACCACGATACAGACGATGATGGTCTCTCAGACGGAGATGAGATTCTAATTTACTTCACGGATCCTCTACTTGCTGATGAGGATTTGGACGCAGATGGCAGATACTGGTTCGAAGACTGTGATGACTCAGACCCGCTAGTATCGCCAGATGCTCTGGAATATTTGGATGGAATTGACAATGACTGCGATAGTGAGGTTGATGAGGATTATCTCGATACGGATTCCGATTCAGATGGGCTTTCAGACTATGATGAATTCAATGTACGTTTTACTAATCCATTCCATCCGGACTCGGATGGAGATGGGCTTTCAGATGGACATGAAATCACCGTGAGTTCCACGGACCCCCTTGTTTTCGATTATGATGAGGATGCTGATGGTTTCTATTGGTTTGAAGACTGTGATGACCAAGATGCAAGCTCTTCCCCAGTTGGAGTGGAAATTTTAGATAAGAAAGACAATGATTGCGACGGTTTCTCGGACGAGGACTTCATTGACTTGGATAGCGATGAGGATGGACTTTCAGACTATGATGAAGTGCATATCCACGATACTCAGCCATTGAATTATGATACTGATGGCGATTTAATGAGTGACGGAGATGAGGTGCTATTATTCGGAACTGATCCCAAATCATTCGACTCTGATGGGGATATGGACGGATACTACTGGTTCGAGGATTGTAACGATCTTGACCCTGACATAAGACCCGATGCGGATGAGTCTTGGGATGGTTTAGATCAGAACTGCAATGCCTTGGTGGATGAGAATATCGATCGGCCTTCTGAACTCGGTCATCCTACTGGCGCGGCGATAGTGTGGGAGGCGTCTAATGAGTCGATGGTCATAATGGCCCCTGAGATCCCAGAAGGAGTCAATGCGACCATGTATTGGTCTTTGAATGGGATTCCGCTCAATCAATTCGAAACAGGAGATGCGGGTGCGATCGAGGTCGATCCTCTTAGGTGCGCTGAAGAAAGCATCCTGGGTGTATTGTGTGAATCATCTGAATCACATGTACTTGAGTTGCGTATAGTTGATTCAGGGGTCCAGACGATTCTCGTATGGAATCTCGATATTCGAACTTGGTCTGAACCCCCTACGCTATCTGACCAATTATTGGATGTGATTAGCGGGCCTCTTGGATTCACAATTATCGGTTGCATCGTACTGATTCTGGCAATATCCGTTGCATCAGCATGGATAGTCACTAGGAGGAGGGCTGTTCTGAAAGAGGCGCTGGATGCGTATGGGTTCTCGGAACAGCATATTCACGAGGTGTCTGCTCCGCAAAATATACCTCGCGCTCCGGACTTCAACCGTGACTGAAGCTAATGTTTCAATCATCTTCCTCTTCGAGCATCGGATCATCAACACTCGTCCACCCATCCGGGGAAGGTTCATCCAATGACTCGAGATCTATGTCTTCCGTATCTTCTTCTCGCCAGATTGGATCTTCGAGCACTCCGCTAAGCATCAGAACATCGTCTTCGTCTAATCTACTTTTTATCGTCGATAGCCCCCTCTTAAGCGGCAGAAGATGCCCGATGGGGGTTCCGGATGTAACGAATGGATGAGTGGCCATTCCGATCAGCAAGCCTCTTCCAGGGGAACGGATATCTACAGATTCCCTAGCATGCTCTGGGTCGGTTACCGTAGCAACGACTTCGTCTGCTTCTATTACAGACCCTACAGGAGCCAGCACATCGAGGAGTCCTCCGTGATCTGATCGTATCCATATTGAGCCAGATGCCAAGAGTCTGAATCTTGGACTACTCGGATATCCTGGGATCATACGCAGATAACGTAGGACGTTCAGTATGCCATACGTTGCAACCTGTACAGCATCTGAATCTAGTGAATCTGCACCGCCTCCTTCGAATGTTATGCAACCAAGATCATGCTCATTGGAGACTCTTCTCAGAGAACCTCTTGGCCCAAGACCATCAAGAAGCACTTCAGTTCCGAAGGCTCTTGCAAGCATGCTACTTGGTGGGTGGGCGAGATTCGCTCGTATATGGGGCAAGTTCGTCCTGCCGCTTGCTGCTGAATGTAAATCGATTATGAAGTCGCTAGTCTTGGCAATATGTTCCCATAATCTCAAAGCTATTCTCTGCGTGGTATTTCCTCCATCTCTACCAGGGAAGAATCGATTCAGATCTCTTCCGTCCGGGATATATCGTGTTCTCCTCCTGTAACCTGGAAGATTGACGATCGGCACTATCCTAAGTGTTCCCGCCATTACTTCAGCATCAATCGCCTTACCTTCCCCGAGTATCTGGCTCGATTGAAGGAAGGTGAGTGCTTGTGGGCCCACTAATTCATTGCCGTGCACGGCCCCAAGAAGGGTTACCGTCGGGCCCGGCCTAGTTCCATGAACAACAGTTATGGGTACCGACCAGGATTCTCCAATCTCAGTATCGATCAGATCGAATGGTATGGTACGGACTACGCCCGGTTTAGTCGTCCTGCGTTCAATCTTGTGATTTTTCTGCCCGGATTTTCGAGACCATGCCTCGGGGCTTGAAGACTTTTCTTCACTTGCGTCTTCAATCTCCCTTCGTCTCCTCTTTGGTATCTGGTTTACCACCTTCAGCGGGGATCTACGCCTCTTGGATGAGGCGCGTTTGACTCCTTTTTTGGAATCCTTAGTTCCAGAATCGTCACTCAACGCCCATGGGAGGAGGGGGTCCGAGATAAGTGGCACTGAGATAGGATTAGTTCCGCAATGATTGAATTCGTATTCCTCTAGACATTGAATATGAGTGATGTAGGCGATATGTCGGTTCAAGAAAAGTATGCTAGTAATAGCATCTGCTTTGGTTGTGGTCCTGCCAATCCTAATGGCCTAAGAATTCGGTCTTTTCGTTCAGAAAATGGTCTCGTGATGGAATTCGAAACCCTGCCCGAGCATCAAGCATTTCCAGGCATGGTGAATGGTGGCATAATAGGAACTCTGCTTGACTGTCATGGTAATTGGGCTGCTGCTATCGCAATCATGGACAGGGATGGTTTGGATGAGCCCCCATGCACAGTAACCGCTAGTTACACTGTGAATCTGAAGAGGCCGACTCCTTCCAACTCAAAGTTGGTTATCAGGGCGAAAGCGGTGGATGAATCGAAGTGGGATGATCGGATAAAAATTGAGATGGCTCTCGAGGCAGATGGAATCCTATGTGCAGAAGGAAAGGGACTTTTCGTTGCAGTTAAAGAAGGTCATCCGGCATTTCACAGATGGTCTTGATTGAAAATGGATGCCTCGTACATTCGGCATCCTTTAGCGCCCTGACTTGAAGCATAGTCACGATGGAGGTTGGTTCGCAGGCCAGAGTCCGCACTCTCGGCATTAACCGCAGGCTGGCTGATGCGGTCGAGGATGTACTCGGAATAGATTCTCTTTACCCGCCTCAAGAAGAGGCTCTCAAGCAAGGTCTGACAGGCAGGAACCTGATGTTATCAATCCCCACGGCAAGTGGGAAATCCCTAGTTGCGCACATATGCATGCTTCAGAAGGTAATCTCGAGTGGTGGAGGGAGGGGCATCTACGTGGTCCCGCTCAAGGCATTGGCTAGCGAAAAGCACGAAGAGATACGTGGGCTATGCGAAGGTGTTGGCCTAAGGGCGAGTCTTGCTCTTGGAGATAGGGGGGAGGAAATGGGCTCCCTGCATGACTGGGATGTCCTTGTCTGTACTAGTGAGCGTCTTGATTCCCTAATCCGAACTCGTCCAAATTTTCTGGACAATGTTGAAGCAATCGTGATTGATGAGTTTCATCTTCTTGATGACCCCGGCAGAGGCCCCACTCTAGAGATCATAATTGCTAGGATAAGACATGAGAGACCTGGATGTCAAATCATAGCCTTGTCTGCTACTGTTGGAAATTCGGATTCGGTGTCGAATTGGCTCAAAGCTGACCTGGTGAAATCTGAATGGCGTCCTGTGGAGCTTCAATCAGGTACTGTGAATGGACTGGATTTGAAGATTCACAGAATAGACGGGATGATTGAGAGAGATCTCCCCTCGCCGAGAGGAATAGTAGGCAACCCTAATCAGAATCTCAGAGCCTTGGTACTCGATGCCATGGAGACTGGTGGACAGACCCTCATATTCGTAAATTCAAGGGCTTCGGCGCAAAAGGAAGCTCGAGAATTGTCTAAGCATATCAGGCGTATATCCGAAAGGGAAGGAAATGAAGATATACGATCTCAAATAGAAAATTGGGAGGGTATTTCGAAGTCGATTGCTGATGCTAGCGAGGGGACTACCATGAGCAAGGCATTGGCTGAATCCGTTTCAAGAGGAGTTGGATTTCATCACGCTGGACTTTCCTCCCGGCAGAGAAGAATCATTGAAGATTCGTTCAGAATGGGCAATTTGGCGGCACTCGTGGCTACTCCAACTCTAGCGCAAGGAGTCAATCTGCCTTCAAGAAGGGTCGTAATAAGGGACCATAGGAGATGGAATTCCGCTGCAGGTGGATCGATGCCAATCAGGGCAATCGAGGTCCGTCAAATGCTGGGGAGAGCTGGTAGACCCGGTTATGACCCTCATGGTGAAGGCATGATATTGGCCAAGAATTCGGATGAGGAGCAGTTTATCGTAGATCGGTATTTACTTGGAGGAATTGAACCAATAACCTCCAAGCTTGCAAATCCGAATTCGTCCATAGCTGAGGAGGATCCAGCCCTATTGGCCCATCTATTGGCATTAATAGCGACGGGGGGCTTGAATGACAGATTCGCGCTGAGCTCATTCATGGCTCAAACATTTCTTGCATATTCTCTGGATAAAGAGGAAATGGAATCGAGGATCGACCGATCAATCGTATGGTTGGCAGACAACGGCATGATTGAGAGAACTGGGGAAGATCAGAAAGTCGCTGAAAGGGTCGCTAAGATTGAATTTTCAGAGGACGCAAAAGAAGACTGGGGAGATGATCTGCCGGATTGGGCAAAGGTTGCAGGGGGGCTGGTGAGAATTGAAAATATTCAGCGAGAAACGCTAGAAAGACGTGTAATAAGTCCGAGAAAGGGGCCTGCTGTCTTCGGTTTCAGTCGTGCAAGTGATGTTGAAAGGGTGGTGTTGGAGTCACCTGAATCCCTGTCGATGACCTATCGGGCAACAGGACTCGGAAGAACGGTGGCAAGACTGTACCTTAATCCGATTTCAGGTCGGATACTGTCTGATGGCCTGTCCAGAGCCGGGGCCATTCTCTCAGGTGTCGATGATGTGGGTCAGATTACTCCGTTCTCACTCATCCATCTGGCTATTTCTACACCTGATTTTCAGAAACTATGGGTAAAGCGAAGTGAACTTGAGGATGTAGAAATTCTGTCCGGCATTCATGAGCGAGAGAGGCTCGTTGCAGTTGACGTTACAGAAGAGCTTGAACGAGTTAAATCCACTTCAATGCTATTGGATTGGATCGAAGAGCGATCGATGAGTGAACTGGAGTCCTCGTGGGGAGTTCAACCGGGAGACATTAGATCTCGAGTGGACAGTGTGGAGTGGTTACTGAGATCTTCGATCAGGATTCTTGCAGAGTCTTCTGAAAATATTGTGGGCAGTGGTTCGATTGCTGATTCGTTGACTGAACTTCTTGGGGAGGTGCGAATTAGAATTAGACATGGGTGTAAATCTGACATTATTCAACTGGTTTCGATTCGTGGAGTTGGTAGGTCGAGAGCCAGGGACATGATTGAGAAGTTGTCCCTAGAGTCGGTTAGCGATGTTGCATCGATGACTGATTCGGATATCAATAAGCTATCTACACTTCAGGGTTGGAGTGTGAAATTAGCCACCAATATCAGGAAAGAGGCGGCTTCAAAGGTTAAAGTAATGGATGGCAAGGCTTGATTTTGAGTGGCGTTTTGGGTCCATCATGAGCGCCATGGTTCCATGGTTCCCAATATGGGGAATCCGCTTCCATGAGCCCGTTATAATTCATGATCTTCTTGGATCACTGCATGAATGGAGGGGCAGTGAAAGATGGGGTCTGATAGGGGATGGAGTGGTTGCCAGTGAAAACCATGCTTGGTCAGCATGGGCAGCACTTAGGAGGCTGGAGTCTCGTGGAGAAAGTGTGGCTAGGAGCCCTGAAACGGAATTCATGAGAATTGTTGGTGGAACAAGACAAATTACTGAAGGGATCAAGCGTTCAGGTCTAGGCGAAGGGGATTCACGTGCTTGGCTGTTCTACCTGCCTGAGGAATCGAATGGTTCACCACTACACGAAATGAAAATCTCACGAGAATACTACAATGATCTCAGCGAAGAAGCTGAATTATTAATCGGGCATTTGGGAGGGGAATTGATTCCTGAACGCCCGATTCCAACACTTAGTGGCCTGAGGAAGATCAAGGGTTCCGTTGATGAGAGTCATTTTGTGTCTCTTGAGGAGGCATTCATAGTACATCTTTCGAATTCAGTCATCAACTGAATCAGTCAATCTGATAGGTAAGCCTGTTCTCGGATGTACGATGTCCAGATTCCTTGGCTATGGGAAATGCTCTGTATGCAGTGTCGGTTGTACTTCAGGCAACTATGTTGATCACGCTGGAGTGCGGTACTGCTCCGCTTGCTGGATTGAAAAAGAGAATCCTGATCATCCTGACTTGGAGAAAATAAGAGAAACGGTTCAAGAGGCGGCCAAGAAATGGAAGCGTCAAAAGTATTCCAGAGAAGATGGGCCACTTCCGATTGGGCCCTACTCCCATCGTAATTGAGGAAAGGAGATGTTTCCCCTCGCAGATGATTTCAACGCCACCTCGTGGAATGATTTGGAGCCTGTGACAACGAATCTTCTAGAGCGCACGGTTGAGAATGCAGATGATTTGGAATCTCTTTTCAAAGATATATCCGATATGGCGGAGCACGTCTCGGAAGCCGGTGCAAGATTGTACATCGGTATGACTTGCGATACTGAGAACGAAGACAAGCAATCTGCTTTCATGTCATTCGTGGAAAATATACGGCCGAAAATGTCTGAAGTCTCCAATAAAATCGATTTGAAAATAGCGAGTCTCGACTTCCTTGAGAGTCTTCCTGAGCGTTATGATTTAATTCTAAGAAGCATGCATAACTCGATTGAAATATTCAGGGAGGAGAATATACCACTATCCGTGGAATGTACTAGGCTATCTACCGAATATCAGAAGATTACTGGTGCGATGACTGTGGAATTCGACGGTATGGAGCGTACGATGCCTCAAATGAGGAAATTTTTGGAATCCAATGATAGAGATATACGGCGCTTGGCATGGACTAAAGTCAGGAAGAGAAGAATGGTGGATTCAGAAAGAATTTCTGAGATCATGGATGACTTAGTTCGCATAAGACATACCATAGCCATCAATTCAGGCTTCGAAAACTATGTGGATTATGCATTCCGCTCCATGGAGAGATTCGATTATACTCCGAATGATTGTCTTGCGTTTCACGAGGCTGTGGCGATCCACTGCATGCCTTTGATTCACAGTATAAATGAAGAACGACGAAATGGTTTCGGATACGATGAATTGATGCCGTGGGACGTGAATGAGAAGTCAGGAGATTCTCCGGATATTTTTGGGCGACCGCCACTACAGCCTTTCGAAAAAGTTGATGATTTGGTGTCGACCACTTCGAAAATCTTCCATTTGCTATCTCCTGAGTTGGGCGCAATGTTCGATCGGCTTATCGAGGGTAATGTTCTGGACCTTGACAGCAGGAAGGGGAAGGCTCCT
The DNA here is from genome assembly GCA_036228805.1 of Thermoplasmatota archaeon. Taxonomy (GTDB): domain Archaea; phylum Thermoplasmatota; class Poseidoniia; order Poseidoniales; family Thalassarchaeaceae; genus MGIIb-N1. Next base: position 2,063 of record JAZANC010000024.1, on the reverse strand, counting down.
GGCGGATATCAGTATAACTTGGAAAAAACCGGGCTCCCATTCATTTTCATGAATGCATCAGGGCAACAAGGAGATGTGGAGACCATGATTCATGAAGCTGGACATGCGTTCCATACAATGTACTGTAGCCATCATGAACTCATACAAGATCGTAATTATCCAATTGAATTTGCTGAAGTTGCATCGATGTCAATGGAACTTCTTACTCAACCCTACTGGGATGAATTCTATGACTCGAAAGAGACCTCAGATCGTGCGAGAAAGATGCATCTTGAAGCCATAATCGGCCTTCTCGCTTGGATATGCAGGATAGATGCCTTCCAACACTGGATGTACTCTAATCCAAGCCATACACGCGAGGAGCGCTCGAAGGCATGGCTCGATCTTCGGGAAAAATACGGGCCAAGAACAGACTGGAGAGGATTTGAAGAAGACGAGTCCCTCTTTTGGCAGACTCAGGGCCATTTATTTGGAGCGCCTTTCTACTACATCGAATACGGGATAGCCCAGCTTGGAGCATTGCAAATATGGATGACTCAGCTTAAAGATCCGGAAAAGGCTCTGAATGATTACGCGAATGCTATGAAACTTGGCAATACGCGTACTCTTCCTCACCTTTTCCGATCAGCGGATATCCGATTGAGTTTCGACAAGGAACATATTGGCAATCTAGTTGGTTTGGTAAAAAGATCGCTATCGGAGCTTTCTGTTTAACCTATTACTCTCTGATTCCTTCCGCTGTGACTGTAAATACGGCCTCACCTTCTGGGAGATTTGGGCTGTCAATTAGTCTAGCTATTCTCCTGCCGCCTTTTGATTTACGCAGATAAAGTCTGAATGTGCTTGCATGGCCTACAATATGTCCGCCGATAGCTTTGGTCGGATCTCCCCACATTGCTCCTGGATTGGACATTACCTGGTTTGTGACTAATACTAGTGCGTTGTTCACATCGGAAAGCTGCTTTAGCTCCTTGAGATGCTTGTTCAGTTTCTGTTGTCTGTCTGCAAGCATGCCCCTCCCCACATATTCGGCTCGGAAATGACTGGTCAGTGAGTCGACTATGACCATCTTTACATCGATAGTTTTGGACATTCTCTTGATCTCGTCCACGAGCAGCATCTGGTGGGCAGAATTGTATGCTCTTGCGACATGTATTCTGTCTAACACGACATTAGGGTCGAGTCCTGCACCTTCCGCCATTTGAGCGATCCTTTCAGGTCTGAATGTATCTTCTGTGTCTATGTAGAATACTTCCCCATCAAATCCGCCCTGGGCAATTGGAAGAATCGTATTTACTGCCAGTTGATGTCCTATCTGTGTCTTTCCGCTGCCGAACTCTCCGAAAACCTCGACAATTGCCTGGGTTTCGAAGCCTCCTCCGAGGAGTTCGTCGAGAGCAGCTGCGCCGGATACCAACTTCTGGACTTCCGAACGGCGTTCGAGAAGAGAGACGCCACTTACGAAACCGCCGACATTTGCCATCTTCTTAGCACCTGCAATTATTTTGGATGCAACTGCTTCGCCTAACTCTGCTTGATCGCCAAGTTCTTTCGGGCTCATGACTGCAATAGTCATGAGTTCATCGAATCCTGCTTCTCTGAGTTTCTCTGCAGTTGCTGGTCCGACGCCTGGTAAATCTTCGATGCCGGGTTCTTCTTCTTCAGCATCGATTACTATCTCTTCGTCCTCGATTTTCTGTGTGGTCTTCTTTGATGCCATGCCCTTCTCTCAGCAACGAGAGTATATGAAACACGCATTGACCCTTGTTTACTAAAATTAGATTTTTCAACATATAGATGCCTTTGAGTCTATCGAATATTCACTTTCAACTCACGTTCACTTTGAAATGGATGTGGTAGCGGATGGTGGATTTGAACCACCGGTCTCCGGGTTATGAGCCCGACGAGATAACCTGACTACTCCAACCCGCTGCTTGTTCGCTAAGCAATCGCTTATTTGAAGCGAGCGGGGGACAGGATCTTATTCCAATGATGAAAACAGTATTGTGATGGCTGCATTACGGCAACATTGGAACCACACATGACCGGCCATATGCTGATTC
>JAZANC010000023.1:0-3180 GCA_036228805.1 Thermoplasmatota archaeon | reverse complement strand
TCGCGTAAAACGGTGTAGAGGCCCTCGTACTGAGGTCTGCTATCCTCTGTTCCATCAGGCCTTATGACCATCTCATCCAAGACCATTCGACGATGTAAACCCCGCATTGTATCCATGATGTCTTCATCCTCAAGGGGTTGATCTTCGTTAGTTAATTCGATTAGAATTATCGCAGTCTTTACGAATTCAACTTCATAATTGTCATAAATTTCATTTCTAATTTCTATCGACTGCATGTCGTCATCCAAGAAATCTGTCAGTTCGAAACTTGTTTCCAGCTTTCCCACTGAAACCGCTGCAGAAGCTAAGGTGAGTATTGCGACTATCGAGACCACTTTTGCAAGGCTCTTGTCTTGGAGCCTTGAGGCCCTCCTCCACACTGAATGCTCAATTGGCTTTCTGCCTCTGTACCTGCCAGCAGAGCGTTCGGAGACAACATGAATTGCTCCGACGGTTATGGTGCTGGCTGTAAAGGCGCATACGACGCCTATTGCCAATGTCGTACCGAAGGCTCGAAGAGGTATTATCGGCGAGAATGCGTTTGATAGAAAAGCCGCTACAGTGGTAATCACTGAGAGTGAAAGCGCCAGCCTCAGTAGATCAAAAGACTCAACCCAAGCCCTAGCCGGCTTCATACCTCTTGAAACATTGAGTTCGTAGCCTCTCTGAAGATGAATCCCATAATCGATCCCAAGACCCAAAATAACCGGCGCAACAGCGATGTCCAGGACGGTGAATTCATGGCCAAATAGAGCCACCAGACCATAGGTCCACGAAAGTGCTGCGGTAAGCGCTACAAGGGGGGCTGCCACCATCACCGTGGACCGGAAGGCGATGGCGAGTATGCCGACAATAACTATCAAAGATGTCGCAAGAAGAATTGTAAAGTTGGAAAGGGTGCCTGAGTTTATGTCTTCGCTAACTAGATCTTCTGAAACTACGCTGTAGGAAAGACCAAATCCTGCTTCACCTCCTTCCTCAGATAGCTTCTCTCGGAGCTCGACGGAAAAACTTCTGACGCTATCTTGATCGGATGCTTCTGAAACCTCGATGACCCACATCGTTGATGTAGCAAATGGAGTTGGATCAGCACCGTCTATGCCATCGAGGTAATCACAAATCCCATCGAAGACCAGGTCCTCGCTCACCAATGTAGAAACTGCATACGAGGCTGCAGAAGTGACGGCGTTTTCACCTGCCAGACTTGTGCAATCTTCACCATTTTGTATCGCGTCGACTATATCTCCCCAATCATCCATGCTGGAGAGATCGGTGGAAGGGGATTGTTCCATTATGAGGGTATTCAGCGTTCTTGCTACATTGATGTGTGATCCGATCATTACCCCATGTTTTTGAGCCAGTTCATCGACAAAGTCAGATTTCTGATAAAGAGTATTCAAAGCATCGATAGAAAGTGGATTTTCAGTTTCATCGGAAGATTTCACATCGACATAAATCCTAGACATTTGAGGAGGGAATTCAGACTCTATAGCCTCAATTCTATCTTCAGATTCGTTAGGAGGGGCGAAGTCGGATACATCTGTTGAGAATTCCGGTAGTGGAACAAGTTGAGACACCAAAAGTACGGTCAATAGGAGAGAGCCAATCACGATGCTCATCGCATATTTCTCAAGGGCAGATGCGAGGCGACTTGTTGACTCCTCGGCTCTGCGCATGGCCTTCCCCACGTGAACTGAGGTATAATCCCGGCTGCCACAATTGGGCTTCATCGCGTTCTTCCACAAGAGAAGATATCAAAACCGATAGTATGGACGCGCGGCCATGCCAGTTAGACTTCTAGCAAATGACGGTGTGGAACTCAAACTCAGGATTGTCGGAGAAGGGAGTTCTACACTCCAGCTTTTTAGATCAAGGTTGAATGATCACCCTGATGTAGAATATGCGAATTTCTTCACGGGTCACCCTGATCTTGATGATCCGGAATTGTACCTCAGAGTCAAGAAGGGCAAGAATGCCTCAAAAGTGATGTCTGAGTTATGTGATTCGATCATCGAGGACTTCTCGACCCTCAAGATATGATTCGGTGATTTTGTGTTCGACCGTGATGAGGTCGAGAGTTATCTTGGCCTGGATTATTTTTGTGTCGCTCATGAAGGGATAGGCGGCGTGCTAAAGACGCGTGTAGATGACTTCAGAGTGAAAGAACAGGCAAGGACGCCCGCCATTGATCCAAAAGGAAGATTTACTGCAATAAGAGTGACTCTGAGAAACTGGGAGACTAATCGGTTCATTGGGAGGCTTGCTTCTGCGTGTAAGATTTCAAGGAATAGAGTGTTCTCATCCGGTCTTAAAGACAAAAGAGCTGTGACCACCCAAGTTCTTGTTGTCGATGCCAGTTCGAGTATCGTCGAGAGGGTGGAAATTCCAGATTCAGAAATAGAAATCTTGGGACGGACCCATCAAAAGGTGGGGATGGGCGATCACGATGGCAATAGGTTCACCATCACAGTAAGGGGTTGCGCATCTCCGGATGGGGAGCCTCTTGATAGCAAGGAAGCCATGAGTCGGGTACTGTCTATTAGATCGGAAATGGAAAATCTCCATGGCATGGATGCATTTCCTAATTGGATCGGACCTCAGAGATTTGGTTCCACTAGACCGGTAACTGCAGAGGTTGGGCGTTGTCTAGTTAATTCTGATTTCGAAGGAGCCGTTTCGACATACATAGGAATGCAGGGGGACGGGCACAGAGAAGATGTGGAGTCATTCAGAGCCCTTTGGAGAGAGACGAAGGAGCCCTCGAAATGCTTGGAGATTATCCCTAAGCATCTTGGTTTTGAGAGAACTATGCTTGAACGCCTAGTTGACCGTAGAGATGATTACATCGGGGCGTTCAAGAGCCTTCCTCAGTCTTTACAAATCCTGATGATTCATTCTCTTCAGTCCTTGGCCTTTAACCACGCTCTGAGGAGTCGTCTATCGAATTCCATGCAAATCATACGTCCTTCCGTGGGAGATATTGTAGCACCTATTTCCGAGAACGGGCGGACCGATGTTGGCAAGTCTGCTTTGGTCAGTGAATGGAATCTTGACCGCTGCACCAAGAATGCTGAGAGGGGGAGGGTAGCAGTAACAGGCATCCTTCCAGGTAGCAGCGTTATTCTCGCAGAAGGAGAAGCGGGGCGGCATGAGGCAGAAGGCATGAAATCTGCAGGATTG
>JAZANC010000022.1:0-2734 GCA_036228805.1 Thermoplasmatota archaeon | reverse complement strand
TGGGTGTCGACATTCCGGGACATATCGATATCATCCGGAGAACGGATCATACTAACGTCTGAACCATCTAGTCTCCCAGACTGGTTGAGCGACAGAATAGTCGACGGCGAGGTGGCAATGGATACTATGCCGAGACTCATAGATTCTGGGACCGCACTTCAACTGATTAGCCCGAATGGAACAATCATTGACACATTGGTATACGATGGAGGTAATGCTGAGATTTCGGAATGGAACGGTCCGTCAGTGTCCGTCAGAGGGGAAGGAAGTGCGGGGCTGGTGCTGATGAGGGGAGATGGTTGCACGGATCTCCCAGACACCGACTCGGCTGCTGATTGGGAGGTCAGAACTTTCAGAGTTGGGGCATCTTTGTTCTGCGCAGAAGGCCCCATTACCGCAGAAACGACAGACGGGGCATGGGCTTCCATTGGCCCGGAGGGGGCCCTTGGCGATTTGATAGGGTGGATAGATGGTGCAGAAACCTCGCTGCACATACACATATACGAATTTCTGAGCCCAGATGTTACACATGCGATACTAAGGGCAATCCAGAGGGGGGTCGATGTTACCATCCTACTCGAGGAAGGGATCTTGGATTCTAACTCAGTTGGCGAGTCACAGAGAGGACATGCGAATGTTCTACATGATGCTGGGGCAGATGTGCTATGGATGGTTGATCCCAATGGAATGTCCTCGCCATATACCTATATTCACAGTAAGATTGCGATAAGGGATAATTCAGGGGCGTGGATTTCATCTGGCAACATGAAGGATTCAAGCCTCCCGCCTGCAGGCGATTCAGGGAATAGGGAATGGTCCCTGTTCATTGAGTCTCCCGCTATTGCTGCTAAGCTCGCGGAATGGATGTCTTGGGACGAGAATACAGATCAAAGGTATACTAAGCCACATGGCTCATGGGCGTTGCCGCCGGATGGTTGGATACTTCCAAGCCCAACTGGTACAACCTCAGGCGACCCGAGTCTGACGGACTCGGATGCCTCGCCTGGATTCAGAGCTCTTCCGATAGTCTGTCCGGATAATTGTCTAGCAGAAATAATAGGTGCAATCAACGAATCTGAAGAAACTCTCTACATCTCAGCTCAGTATCTTGATGTAGACTGGTACTGGGGTTTTAGCGATACGAATCCTTTGCTGGACTCGATAAAGTCAGCTGCAGAGAGGGGGGTCTCAGTCAGACTTCTCCTGAATGCGTTCTACGCCGATGAGGAAACCTGGGATTTAGTAGAACTAGTAAATGCAGAGTGGAATGAGTCTGGTGGGCTAGATGCGACTGCACGGCTTATGTCGACCTCAGACTCCATAACAAAACTGCACAATAAGGGCATGATTGTAGATGGTGAGACTGTGCTCATTGGGAGTATCAATTGGGGTTCGAGTGCAATGTTGAGGAATCGCGAACATGGAATTATGATTATGGATTCCGATTTCGCATCCATTTATGCTTCTTCATTCGAGAATGACTGGAACAGAGTTGATGAGAGAACTGACACCGACGGAGATACTCTTCCTGACTTATGGGAATCCATCAATGGGCTGAATCGCCATCGCGCAAGTGTGGCGGGAACTGCTCTTTCAGAACAGTCTCTCGATCCAGATGAAGATGGCCTCGATAATCGAAAGGAGTTCCTATTGGGGGGCGATCCAATGGATGAGGACACTGATGGGGACTGCATCAAAGATGGTGACGAGTGGGAGTTTGCTGCTAGCGTGTTGAGGCCTGAGTCGGCTGCCATAATTTCGGAAGACGTTGATCAGGACGGGATCCCGGATGGCGAGGAGTTTGGTTGTACTGTGGAGGTAATTATTCAAGATGATGAAGATGATGAAGATGATACAGTGGATTCAACACCCGTAGAGGATGATGATGGTGATGATGGATTTGTTAATCTGAGGGAAGATCCTCTTTCAGCACCGGGGGCCAAGATGCTGCTCGGTCTTACGATTATCGCTGCAATTTTCCTCGCACTAGCGGGAGCCAGTATGCTTAGGAAGCCGAAAACCAAGGCTAAGACGATGCTGATAGATGATGAAGGGTACAGATTCGGGGACGATCCTGAAGGCGCCATACTCGCAGGTACTCGATTTGATGAATCCGTTGAAGACGCTCGTGAAAGAACGACTGGTCGAAACGATGGCAAACATGGGGAAATTGTTCTAGATGGATTCGGGTTCGAGAACATGGGTCGCGATGAAGTTCAATGGAGGCTCGATGCTGGCGCAACTATCGAGGAACTCAGAAATGAGGCCGAGGAGGGCGGTCCCTGATGGGGCGCATACGCCATATCGATTGGATGAAGGGCATAGCCATACTTTTCATGGTTCAAGTTCACACTGCTGCCGTAGTACCTCCAACGGGAGTAGATGTCGGTAATCACCCGCTAGCATTCCTAGCTGCAGCACTTGGAGGAATGGCTGCTCCTTTGTTTGTCACGATGTCGGGATGGGGCGTTCATGCGAGTGCGAGGAGGAAAGGACGAGAAGGGAAAGATTGGATCGCTTGGATGGTACCGAGGGTCTCGATACTATTCTTGTGTCAGATATTGGTTAATTCACTATTTCACGAGAATCATGGAGGTAGATTCGACATATTGACGCCGGGCATACTCACGCTGTTTGCGGTATCTGCGATATTGATGCCCGTGTTATCGAGAATAGGGACCTTCTCAAGAGGAGTTGTGATGTTGCTTCTTATTCTAACGCCCTCCGCCCTAGG
>JAZANC010000021.1:0-3041 GCA_036228805.1 Thermoplasmatota archaeon | reverse complement strand
AATAAAAATATTTTATTTTTAAAAATGATGTAAATATTATCTCAGTATAACTTTTTTTTTATGTTAATATATAATTTTTTAAAAATATAATTTATGTTTATGAAATAGTAAAAATATCGAATATATGATGTGCTTTATTGTTTTAGGAGTGTCATGAGCACAAGATCATCAGGGATATGGAGATGTCCCAAATGTATGCACCATCAACCATGGTTTTCTTCGAAAAAAGGCCTCAAAGCACTGGATAGAAGGTGCTCAAAATGTTCAGAGCGGACTCGTGTGCTTATGGAGCGTTCAGGCAGCGGACAGGGGAGAACATCTGATGCAAGGGTTTGGACGAGGCCAAGAGTTGGGGAAGACGCGCTAATTCAAGAGGCGGATAGCAGGAACCGTGCATTAAAGGACGCAGTGAAGAGGGGTGTTGAGGGGCAATCTGATTTGCCGCCGATATGGGGCGCGGATTGGCGGCCACGGGTTGCTCTAGAGTTTTCTAAGCCGCTATCTAGAGAGGTTATTCGATCAGAAATCCTAAGATTTGTTACCGAAAGATGGGAAGGGCATCTCAACTTGGTTGCATCGGTTCTGGAATCTAATTTACCTACAAAAACGATGGACGGGGACGATTTCCATACCTGGTCAGAGTTGTTCTCGCAGTGCTTGTATGAAGCTTTTGACGAGCGCCTGCATGACCTTGAAGTCGGAGACGTTCTGGAGATGGAGATTATACCGCGGAGAGATGGGAGGATGTATTTATCGAGGCGTAGATCTAGATTCATATTGGATATTCGGCTAACTCTGAGAAGATTGGCCTATTCGGCTGCAGTGACTCTCGAACAGCGTCTCAAATGGCATCGCTGGATGATCAGAACAAAGATTCTCGACGGGCACCTGAAAGACTTGTTCGTAGAAGGTGTGGAAACCCCTGATGGAGCAAGATTTGGGGGGAAGGGATTCAGATCGACCTGGCAGGAAGCCGTTGCTGCATGCGGGACAGCTATCGAGATAGGGACAGATTTTGCCTCTCCTATGATTAGGGATCTCGGACTTGCCTTGTCACTCGGTCAGACGCCTCTGTCGATAATGGCTGCGCAAATGGGTAAATCAGAATCTAAAATGAATGGCGGGCACGTTGGAAGTGGAGGCAGAGACCTCCATATAGGGGATTGGAGCAAGGGGATTCTTCCACCGACTGCACCTTTGCCAATAGCAAGTGCGACGATTACTGGAATGGCTCTTGCATCGAAACGATTGGGGGTGAGGCGATTTCATCTCGCACCTGTAGGAGAAGGATGTAGCAGTAGTGGAGAATTCTGGGAGGCGATAAACCTGGCTGGGGTCAGAGGTCTTCCGATTTGCTATGTCATTCAGAATAATCAAATCGCTCTCGATACATTCGCAGGGCGGCAATCTGGAGCAGAGACGTTTGGGGACAAGGGCGTTGCTGTGGGTTTGCCTTCTTGGACAATAGATGGGTCCGATCCATCTGCGTATCATGCATCAGTTGCAGTCGCACGTGAGCTTGCAATTTCAGGAGGAGGCGGGTCGATAATTCATGTGGAGACTATGAGGGGATGCGGACACGCACATCATCATGACGATCTGTATCTAGGTACCAAGAATGGTAATCCCCCGGGGTATGTTGATCGTAAATTGATGAATTACTGGGCTGAGAAGGAGCCAATCTCCAATCACGAGGCTTTGATCAGAAAGATGGGGGCTAGTGCTAGAGATGTTAAAGCGATTTATCAGGAAGAGGCGGCTCTTTGTGAGAGTGCTCGCTCCAAGGTAGAAGCGATGCCCTGGCCTAATCCAGAATCAGCGGTAAGAGGCGTGACCAAGATAAGTAATGCAAGAACTCACAATCAACAATTGGCGATTCTGGAGAAAGGGCCTGAGAAGCCTGCAACGCCCATACTGACTCCGATGGAGTTCAGTGATGCATCTAATGCATGGACGTTCAGTAAAGCAATCCAAAGCGCCATGGTCGATATCGCAGAAAGGTCAGGGGATCTCTCAATATTCATGGGAGAGGATATGGAGGTTGCTGGTGCATTCGGCCTTAATCTGGCCCTCAAGGCTAGAGGACATAAGGATAAGCTACTCGATATGCCTCTTTCGGAATCCATCATCATTAATAGCGCCACAGGTGCAGCAATGGGAGGACTTCGCCCCGTAGCAGAAATACAATTTGGAGGCTTCGCTGCATTAGCGATGAATGCTCTAGTGAATAATGCAGCGCAACTCCGATGGAGGTGGGGTGCCGATGTACCTATGACTGTTAGAATACCGCTTGGCGGCAAGACAAGAAGTGGCCCATTTCATGCAAATATGATTGAATCTTGGTTGCTAAATGATCCTGGACTCTTGATTGGCTTTCCATCAAACCCCCAAGATGCCTATGATCTTCTGCTGGAAGGGGACGCTGCCGATGACCCATTCATACTCCTGGAACATATAGGGCTGTATGGGTTGAGGGGGGGGCTCACAGGATGGGGAGATCGCATCAGCCAATCAGTCGACACTTCGATTGCCAAACAACGAATCGAAACAGGCACTACGTCGATAGGTAAAGCGCGTATTACTCGTTCTGGGAGGGATGTCACGATAGTGACTTGGGGCGCAATGGTTCATGTTGCGATGAATGCTTCGAAGAAGGCCTCCAAAGAGGGCATAGAGGTGGAAGTGATTGACCTTAGAACGCTTCACCCTCTTGATGTGACTACGTGTATTGAGTCAGTCAATCGAACGGGCCGTCTGATTGTTCTTCAAGAAGCACAGTGGACCGGTGGTTTCGGGCATACTGTATGTTCATCCATACTTGAAGGATCATTTTGGTCTTTAGAAGGACCCCCTGTGGTGATCGGGGCGTTAGATACCCCTGTGCCATTTTCACCTCCGCTCGAAGATTATACTCTACCGGATTCCGACTTGGTTGCCGAGCATATTCGCAGGATGGTTTGAACATCTGAGTAAGAAATCATCCGTTTCATATATGCCAAAGAGTGTTGTGGGCATGTCATGATCGGGGGACTTCCGGATGG
>JAZANC010000020.1:0-4334 GCA_036228805.1 Thermoplasmatota archaeon | reverse complement strand
CAGGTACTTGACCGAACCAGTCACTGAAACCGTCGAGATACTGAGAAAGATCGGTTAGAACGTTCAGACAGTTGTCTGGTATGCCATCGTTGTCATCGTCGATATCCCACATATCAAGAAGTCCGTCGTTGTCGTCATCGGTATCTGCAGAGTCTGGAGTTCCATCATTATCGTTATCTGGATCAATGAAATTGGGAAGGCCGTCACCGTCTAAATCCCCATCTACGATCTCATTGAATGAAGGGTTTCGGGGGTGCCACAAGTTCTGTTCTTTGAATGCGAAGTCAAGCTTTTCTTTCCCATACGTATCAAAATCAAGATTGAACATGTCGGGGAAAGGCGCTCCAGTGGCGGCGAAAACTGTGATGGTTCCATCGCCCACTCCTCCTTCGATGGTATCCGAATACCTCCAATTTCCTTCTGAATCGAATGTGTGGCTGAATGACTGGTTTGTGGCTAGTGTCCCGCTGTCGAAAGTACCGTCGGCGGCGACGGCAGAGTGATTTTCTGTATCGTCATTCGTCCATGTGACTGTATCTCCAACTTCAATCTGAAGATCCGTGTCAGAATAGCCTGCAGCGGTAATTGAAATCTGATGTGTCTTGCTGGATGCCCACGAGATAGCTGCGCTCCAATTTGTGGCTGTCTCATTAATGTAGGATGTTTCAGAAGCGTCCCATGGATGAGCATCCCATAGATCGATGACTCCGTCATTGTCATCATCTGCATCCCAATAATCTTGAAGGCCGTCGCCATCGAAATCGCACGGCCACACGAATTGGTCAATGCGGGCATCGTTGTCATCATCCTCGTCATAGGACCCCTTGCCGGGGCCATCGATATCTTCGTCGGTAATCCCATCGTTATCGTGATCTAGTGGGTTCTGGTCAACTAGGTAGCCTGAACCAAGTGCGAGGCCAGTCCAAGGATGTACAACGGTGGGCTCGACATACCGATCGGAGGTGACATTCCATGGGTCCGTGCCTTGAGAGTAGTCAATCGGCCCCTCTAGGATTCCATCATTATCGTCGTCGAAGTCGAATTCATCCTGAATCCCATCATTATCATGATCGAATGGGTCTGTTCCGTAACACCCATCGAATCGCTCAATCAAATCGGATATGCCATCATTATCGTCGTCTAGGTCATCAAGATCGTTTATTCCGTCATTATCATGGTCTTCAGTTTCTGTCTCTTCCACCATGAATCGATACCCCCCCTCTAAGAACGATGTATCTGTGATCTGTCCGTAGAGTATGCCAGGATCCGACCACAGCATATCTCTGAAAGCGGGGTGATCCGGTAGAATCATGTGCTCAAGTGCCGGGAATGAAGAGGTATCGACATCTGATGATTGGATTTGCTGTTGGGTCGGTGTATCTCCCGTTCCATTTTCAAATGGGCCTGACTGGTCGCCAACCGCTATCATCGGCATCTGTACGCTAACCACCATCAAAACCACTAGAAGTAGGGATTTTGTGGTCCTATTTCTCTTTGTGAAATCTCCAATCATGCTGACACCGGGTGCAAGGTTAGTGTAGACTCGTATTTCAATCGAACCCGAAGGGGGGCGAACTGAGTATCATGGACGATATTAGAGTATCATCTCTAGATGGACGTGTTCATATCATAGGGATGTAGGGGCGTTTTTGTGTCAGGTAGGAGGAGGACGCTATTGAGTGGCAAAATCCACCGGGCTACGGTTACACAGGCTGACTTGAATTACATTGGTTCAGTATCAATAGACGAGGATCTCCTTGATGCCTCGGGGATATCTGAATGGGAGAAAGTTGCAATACTGGATGTTACGAATGGTGCCCGCTTGGAAACCTACGCGATAAAGGCTCCTAGAGGGTCTCGAGAGATCTGTATCAATGGTGCTGCAGCTCATTTAGTTAAACCGGGGGACGTTGTGATCATACTATCCTATGTGGAAATCGAGGAAGAGTTCATCGAGATGCACGTCCCAAGAATTGTACTTGTTAATTCTGAAAACAGAATTTTAGAAACAGTGTCCAGTGAATCGAATTTCTGATATGGATCGCTCATGGGCGGTGATATGGCAATCCTTTGATTATGGTTGCCGCACGATATAGTTGCTCTAACAAAACGACTGCTGCCAGTTCATGAGGCAGGGTTATTTTGCCCAATGATAGCGACTTATACTCCGTTCCTATCGAACCAAAGCCCCCAGGGGGGCCTACCACCAGATGGGTGTCATTCCTTTTCATGGACCATCTTTTGAGATGCTCGGAATACTGTACACTATCTAGTTCTTCACCGCTTTCTTGGAGCAGTATTATGTTATGACCCGGATGTTTGTCTGAAATTTCTTTGAGGTACGTCCTCGGGTCGGTTTTATTCCTATGCTCTACAAGCGTCACTCCAGAAGAAGAGAGCCGATTGGCATATTCAGATATCGAAGCCCGGAAAGATGCGTTTCTGGCGCGCCCGTGGAGATGGACTACTATTCGTCCCATGATGTACGTTTTACAACAAGCGACTATAGCCATTTGTGATGACGCAGGATTGACAAGTATGGGTTGGAATTGGAGGTTCTGGAAAAAATCAAGCCGCGACATCGGCAATGAGCCGCATATCCTAGGAACACGAATATGGCTTCAGGAGTTGCAAGAACTTTGCGAACGTTGTTTCGACAATCGAGAAGAAGGGCAGCGACTTGTTCGTGAGTTGCAGATCGAATGGAGCGATGCCTGGAAGCGCATGGAGGTTGAGGAGTCTTTGAAACAAGGACTCGATCGTCGTGCGTTGAGGTTAATCAGGGCCAATGACTCTGAATGGTCGGAATGGCTTGACAATGAGCGCTTTTGGATGCCAGGTTGGAATGGTGAAGGGTCATGATGGGGTGGATTTTCCTTTTCTTGGGGATCGGTGGGGCGTGTTTTTGGCTTTCTTTTCACCAGCCTTTTCCTGAAATTTCTAGAAGATACTCGTATCTTGTGCTCCTAGCAGGCAGCGTTTTGATAATCTCAGAACAGGCTCCAAGAGAGACCAGCGAAACGGTGCCAATGTATCTTGCGCTCGGACTCGGAGTTCTTGGAACCTTAAAGGGGTCGTGGGACATGACTAGGACGATCCGTGATGTGATCGTGGCTCCTTTTGCTGGAGCCATGCTCTGTGCAGGTGCTGCTGCACTCCTAGTCGATTGGTGGGACAAAGGTGGCACGTTCGAGCACGTTAGTTCATTCATTCTGGTATCAGCCTTGATCTTGATGGAGATTTATCTTGTTTTCAGAGGGCTGATCATAGGAGTGCCCGGACTGAGTTGGTCCAAAGCTGGGCTCAGACAGATACAACGCGGTTTACTCGAAGGGCCATCTGGAGCTATATCCTGTTTTGAGAGGTCTTGGGATGCTGATGAGGAATGGCTCGGGGCGATGAGCCATGCGGCCTTGATTCGTATTTACATACATCTTGGAGAAGAAAAGTCTGCGAATGATAGTGAGAAGTATCTCAAAGAATTTGGAGGATGGGATGTCGTTGATTCTGCGTGGATTGACGCAATTGACTCTGCCTTGAATTCCATTTCAGAATCTAAGTGGTCAGAACCGATTGCTGATATGTGAGAGATGTTTCCGTCGTTACATGGTTCGTATCACGAAGGTTCACACCGGCGGCGGAGATGGTGGTGAAACCTCTCTTGTTGACGGGACACGCGTTGGAAAGGAGGATCCTAGAGTGGCGATTTACGGGACGATTGATGAGGCGAATTCCTCCATTGGTCTAGTTCGTATGGAGCTTGACAGGGCGCCGACCCATGCACCAGACGGTGGCTTGATGGCTGCACTTGTCCCGGTGTATGAAAGCGCTGATGAAATGCTTGGCAGAATTCAACAAGAGTTGTTCGATGTGGGGGCCGAATGTGCTTGCCCCCCCGGCGGCGTCCCAGAGCAGATGTCGATCATTGGCGCAGACGCGGGAGTACGGCTAGTAGGAGAAATGGATTCTATGTTGGAGGACTTAGAACCCCTACAATCTTTCATACTTCCAACCGGCAACCCTGCAGTGGCAAATCTGCATATGGCTCGTACGATTGTCCGAAGGGCGGAGAGAGAGGCATGCAAACTTCGAGAAGAAATCAGACCTGAGATAATTAGCTATCTTAACAGGCTATCAGATCATTGTTTTGTGCTCGGTCGCTGGCTCACAGCAAAGATGGGGGAAGATGAAACCCTTTGGACTCCCTTAGGAAAGAGGGGTTAATCCAAACTCAAATTTTCAAGCACCTTTGCAGCGTCTGAAAGGACGGTTTTTTCTTGTTCAAATGTTAATTGGTTGAGAGCGTTTTTGATATCTAGCCATAGAAAATTGGT
>JAZANC010000019.1:0-3442 GCA_036228805.1 Thermoplasmatota archaeon | reverse complement strand
CACTCGGAGGGATTTCCGGTTCTCGTGGTCGCTCCGCGCGGTGAGCAGTCAGCCTCAGGGATGAGGCTAACACTTAGGAAGCCAATGAGGATTGAGACACACTCTGACATCGAGCGTTCAATCAGGGTAGATTCTGACGTTCCTCTGGCAGTCATATCTGTTGATGGAACGCCCTGTGATGCTGTAATATTGGCAGTCGAGGGGGCCATCGACCAACATAGAATGGGAATCAAACCCTCACTTTGCGTATCCGGAATCAATCTCGGGCCGAACTTATCTGTGGACGTTCTACACTCAGGAACTGTATCTGCTGCGAGAGAAGCCTCGATGTATGGGCTTCCTTCGATTTCTACAAGCCTCGCTGATTACAATGAATATGAATTCCTAGGAGCAGTGAATGCGACAATGAGGGTTATCGAGAAGGCCGTCAGCATAATCAAAACACCTCCGCCGTCATTCATGCGACGAGAGGGAGCAGAATCCAAACCCTCCGGGGAGGACAAGAATCTCCCAATCTCGCAGTTCCTGCACGGGAATATGATGCTCAATGTCAATGTCCCTTCGAACTGGAATGGGACCTACAGGACCGGTCCTCATGGTGCTCGATGGTACACCGCACCAACTAGGATATCGGATACAGACGAGGGGCAGTTCGTTGAGGTAGGCGCTGCCACGATCATAAACGAGGGCAAAGAAGACTCCGATATCGCCACTATTGAGAATGGCGGCTGTTCGATTACAGCAATGCCTGTCTGGCCCCAACTGCACCCCCTATCCGTTCCGGATACCATCCTCAAAGAAGCGAACATTCCAGATCAAGATGGCTTTCCTGCATGGCTATCTAGCCAGTGATGAACTACGGATATGCATGCAGATCCGAGTAGCCATTCTTCCCCAACAGACACCATAGCCACGTCACCAAGACCCTCTATGCCGTCGATAGCCCTATCATCGCCTACTATGAAACCGAAACCTCCCTGGCTTTCGCGTATATCCTCTAAAGGATCACCACTGGCGTCTAGCACACATACGTCTACACCCATTCTCCGCCATTCTTCAACCGTAGTACGTAAATCGCCACCGGAGTGTGCCATGCCCTGGGAGACTTGCTTCCATGCCCCAATCGGTGGCAGGGGCTCAACAACGACTTTTCGTATCCTGCCAGCGATTGATCTTTCATCGGCCCTGAGCCCTGTGATGCTAGAACCAGTGAACTTGACCCTTCTCGGCTTTCCCGGACCACCAAGTAAGTGAACAATAACCTCGACATCCTCCCTGATGCCGTGGGATAAGAGAAGACAAGACCCTATGTTCCTGCATATGACGTCAATCCTGCCAGATCCGGGCAAATCATCGAGATGGAACGTGGATGATGGAGGGACCCTCGAGCCAATGATAGCGAATCTCCGCATGACTCAACCCAACTCTATGTCGTCGACATCCATCATGGATTGCATCTGTCTTCTAAATTGACGATTACCCTTCATACCACGCATCATCTTCTTGCTTTTATTCCACTGTGCAAGAAGCCCCTTAACCTCCTTCTCAGAAGATCCTGACCCCTTTGCAATTCGGCGTATCCTCTCAGATTTGAGAAGATTAGGATCGTCTTTTTCTTCTTGAGTCATCGAATCCATCATTATCCTATACCGCTCAAGATTGCCCTGCATTGCCCTCTTTTGAGCAGAAGACATCGAACCCATGCCAAACATACCGTCGGGAAGATGGGAGAGAATTCTATCAAGCGTG
This sequence comes from Thermoplasmatota archaeon, assembly GCA_036228805.1. Classification (GTDB taxonomy): domain Archaea; phylum Thermoplasmatota; class Poseidoniia; order Poseidoniales; family Thalassarchaeaceae; genus MGIIb-N1. Next base: position 1,693 of record JAZANC010000019.1, on the reverse strand, counting down.
CCAATTTTACTCATCATTTCCATTTGCTGATACATGTCGTTCAATGTGAAACGTCCCGACATCAATCGCTGTGTTAGACGCATCGCCTCTTGCTCGTCCAGATCCTCTGGAGCAAGATCAATGAGTCCCTTTATGTCGCCCATACCAAGTAATCTCGAGATGAAGCGATCCGACTCGAAGCGCTCAAGATCAGATACTCTTTCACCCTCTCCGACGAATACTATGGGGGCATTGGTGATGGAAACAGCGCTCAGTGCGCCACCGCCTCTTGCTGTCCCATCAAGCTTCGTCACAATCGTACCCGTGACACCTACGAGTTCGTGGAAGGTCTCTGCTATTGGCCCAGCGGATTGTCCGACTTGCGCATCTATTACGAGAAATCGCTCGGTGGCCTGGGCGATATTCGCAATTTCAAGAAGCTCGTCTTTGAGATCGTCATCGAGACTATCACGCCCGGCTGTATCAATGATCACAACATCGGCAGTTCCAACTTTTCGAAGCCCATTCTTGACTATCGAGGCCGCATCAATACCATCTTTTTCGCCATATACTTCTATTCCACTACCATCGAGGAGCTGTGAAAGCTGAGCAAGGGCACCAGGTCTGTGTACATCGGCTTCTATGACTGCGACTTTGACGCCATGCCTTCTTCGCCACCATTCTGCGACTTTAGCGGTGGTAGTGGTCTTTCCCTGGCCATAAAGGCCCACCATCAGAACGGTCTGATTGTGTGGCCTGATTTCACGTGCAGGGCCCAGAATCCTGACAAGTTCAGCATACACCATATTCATTGCATGGGTCTCAATCTTTAGCCCGGGTCTGGGCTCATCTTCCATGAGCCTTCTTTGAATCCTCTCCGTCAGATCCTTGGTTTGTCTGACATTGAAATCAGCCTCCAATAGAGACCTTCTCAGTGAGCGAGTAAACTCCTTCACAGCCTCTTCATCGAGAGTCTTCTTTCCTCTCAAAAGACCAACAGACCCGAGGATCCGTCGCTTTAGCCCCTCCAGCGCCATGACAGTAACCCCGTGAAGACTCGTTTCAACGTTCCTCGTGCCGTCCCATCTAAACCCTCGATGCCAACCCACAGGCATGGCCACCCCGTTGATCGGCATCGTCGAGATGCAAATCGCATTCGCGATAGCCCTGCTAGGGATATATCTTGGATGGAGAGTCGGGCTGTCCAGGATATCGGGATTATACGATCTGACCGGAGCAGCCAGACACCTCCTGTACGGCATAGTGATTGGTATGCTTTTTGCAGTAGCAGTGGACAGAATGGTCCTAGCAGAGATTGTCTTGGGGCGTTCATGGGATGCCATGGCACCCGCATTACTCCTGATAGGGGCTTCTCAGTCAATGCTCGTTCTCGTTGTAGTCGGCCGTCCAAGAACATTCAAGACCTCTAGCAGTATGCCTTTTGGCTGGACTTTCGGGCTCGGGTTGGGCTCAATGCAGGCAGCCTACATCATAGTCAGAATATTCGATCCTGCGACATGGGACGGCTCAACGGGATTTGGATTATTCGCGATAATCATGGCCATTATCGTTAGCGCCACATGCGCACTCGGTTCGGCGACAATATCCGGTTGGCAGGGGACAAGACTTCTATTCGGACGGAGGATCATGGTCACAGTAGCATCTTCGATACTCCGTGCAATGATGATCGCATCAGTTGTACTATCCGTATTCC
>JAZANC010000018.1:0-3310 GCA_036228805.1 Thermoplasmatota archaeon | reverse complement strand
GGACTGAGAAGGACATGCCATCCATCCTAGGAGCGCCGTCCGAAACTGCAGCCTGCCAAAGAGCCTCGGCATTGTCGGGCATCTCGCCCTCGCCCCATGTGGAGCAAACAATTGCGACGCGCTTCATCGAAGCCATCGATTTGATGTCGAAGCCATCCATATCGTGAACAACTCCTTCCAAGCCATATTGACTAGCATTCTTTGCCAGCTTGGCGGCCAATTCTTCCGAGTTGCCTGACTGTGAGCCGAAGAAGACGTTCAGCGTCCTGTCTCCCGTCGTGAGGAAGGCGTCTAACCCTTCTACTACAAGAGGTTCATCTGCAGACTCAGCATCTACCGACGCTTCCACTTCTACAACAGGGGCTTCTTCCTCTTTTTCGTCTTCATCGGCTTGAGCCTCTACCACTATGATAACGTCGACTGGACAGCCGTCTGCTGCATCGAAGATATCGTCGGAAAGAGTTTGAATGACCTCTTTTTTGAGGGCTGATTTAGAATCGTTCCTATCGAACCCTCCATCCAATCTAACATCGGATTTAATGAAACATGTATCTTCGGTGACCTCGAAGACTTCAGGTGCTGCTTGTTCACAAGCATCACATGTTATACAACCTTCTTCGATGTATACGCTGAGAATGGTCAAGATTGGCGCCCCCTATGTCATCTCCCAAAAATAAGCGATTATTGAACATGTGGATTTACAGTGCTTCACATATCCAATCCATCGAAGTCTCCGTCCATTGCAGGAGATCCTCCTTTGCTGGAGATAACATCATCAATTCTGAGAATCATTACCGCAGTTTCGCTTGCAGATTGAATGGCCTGCTCGACGACTCTGGTCGGTTCGTACACTTTCCCAGCTTGCATATCTACTACACCTCCGTCGTAAACGTTGACTCCATGACGATTTTTCCCCTCAGAATGTGCCTTCCTAAGAGCAATGATCGTATTGACGGGGTCTAGGCCCGCGTTCTCTGCCAGGGTCCTGGGGATGACCTCAAGAGCGCCGGCGAATGCTTCGATAGCCATCTGCTCCCTGCCTCCGACGCCTTCAGCATACGATCGGAGGTCCCTGCTCACTGCGGCCATTACCGAGCCGCCGCCGGTCAGGACCTGCCCATCCTCGTGGGCCACTGAGACTACTCCGATGGCGTCGTCGAAAGCTCGCCTGATTTCGTCCACGACATGTTCAGTGCCGCCGCGAAGAAGTACGGAAACCGCCTTGGCTTGCTCACATCCTGTGATGAACACCATGTCCGAATCTCCGATTTTTCTTTCATCCACACGTGCAGCGTCACCGAGGTCTTCAGGTGACAAGTCATCCAAGGTGGTTACGATTCTGCCTCCGGTGGCCTTGGATAATGCCTCCATATCGCTCTTCTTTGCTCTCCTTATGGCAAAGATTCCTGCCTTAGCCATATGGTGCTGAGCTAGATCATCGATTCCTTTCTGACAGATCAAGACATTCGCGCCGGAGGATGATATAGTGTCTACAAGTCCCTTGATGAAGGATTCTTCCTCTTCTAAAAATTGAGAAAGCATACTTGGGTCAGTGATCTGTATTTTTGCGTCGACTTCTGTCTTCTTGACCTCGATAGCGGAGTTGACGAGTGCAATCTTTGCCCCCTCTACGGAGCGTGGCATCCCTGAATGTACCCTTTCCTTGTCCAAAATAATGCCGTCGACTAGCGAGCTGTCTTTGATCGATCCTCCTTGCTTCTTTTCGACCTTGACGTCATCGAGGTCGACTATCACTCCGCCGTCATCCTCCTGAGCTACTGCGATTACTGCCCTGACACATATGTCAGAGAGGAATTCCTTGACCGCCCCCGCACTCTTACCAGTCAGTGCGGTCTTAGCGACTTCAGCAAGTGTCTCCTCATCTACCTCTATAGCATGATCGTCAATCAAATCGATGGCCTTATCGGCTGCTAATCGAAAGCCCTCGCAAATTACGGTCGGATGCACATTCTGTTCGATTAAGTCCTCGGATCTCTTGAGGAGTTCGCCTGCTAGAACGACCGCGGTGGTTGTTCCGTCGAAGCAATGCTGCTCTTGCGTTTTTGCTATCTCAATAATCATCTTGGCAGCAGGATGTTCGATATCCATCTCTTTGAGAATGGTTGCGCCATCATTGGTGATGACTACGTCGCCCATGCTGTCTACAAGCATCTTATCCATGCCTTTTGGCCCTAAAGTTGACCTTACTGCCTCGGCAACTGCCTTCGCAGCTGCTATGTTGTTGCTCTGTGCAGTTCTACCGCTGGTTCGTGTGGTTCCCTCCTTTAGGATGAATATAGGTTGCTGTCCGTTCGTCATAGGCACACCTTGCTGACATGCGAGCCAAGAGAGGGGGCGTCATAAGCCCTGCCACTCTGGAAAAGGTGCTAATCATCCTGGTCGGGGGGCAAAGGAGGTGGTGACGGCGGTTGCTGAAAGATTGACTGTGCGCCTCCAAGGGGGGAGTTAGCAACTTGATCTTGCGATGGAAGGTAATCGCCATATTGCTGGCCGTCGAAGTTCGTGTATTCCTCCATGGGTCCGCCTGCGCCACGGAATACTCTGAATGCTGTCAGCAAGATGGCTATAGCGCCAATTAGCCCTGCTGCGATGAAAAGGTAGTTGCCGAGAGTTAATCCTATTTCTTCGACGTCTGGGCCTACTTCGATGGGATTCGATTTAACCATCGTAAGAGGAGTGCTGCTGCTGGTCTTGTCTATGTCTGTGTCAACTAGAAGTGTGAGTTCAAAGTCTGCATTATTCTCCTCAAGATTTCGAAGGTTCTGCTCATTTACCACGACTGTGACTGTGACAACTCTCAATTCATCAGTATCCAATACAAAGTCGCGATCGCTGGTCTCTACCCTTGCATCGAAGACGTTGAAGAACAAATCCGATTGCCTATCTATATCCACTCTTACCAACTGCTCGTAAGAGGGGTGCAGATTCTTGACGGAGAATGAGAGTTCATATGATCCCTCATCAGATATGGTTAGTCTTGATTGCTCGGGGAAAATCTGAATCCAACCGACAGATCCAACATCGAAAACTGCCGAACCTGAATCAGTCACCGCTATGTTCCTCTGTGCTGCTACATCTGACGAAGCGTGCATCGAAACAACTCGATCTCCGAATGTTCCGGAGTCGAAACTATACGAAGCCGTGACATTGTAGGAGGCTCCTGGCTGAATCCAAGGGGTCAAATCTCCGTCTTCGCCGCTATCAACATTCACATCATCCAGATGTTCGAACGATAATCGATACCTGTCGACTTGATTTCCTCTGTTCCACACTTCCCAGCGAAGAGTTC
>JAZANC010000017.1:0-2690 GCA_036228805.1 Thermoplasmatota archaeon | reverse complement strand
TAATATCGAATTAATATTCTTCCAGTATTACTAGAAAGATACTTGAAGAATACTATCTAGGGACAAGTATGCCTAAGATAAGCTTGGACATCCCTGGGCACTTACTTGACGACATCAAAAAGCACGTCGGCGACCATGGCAAATTCGTAAGCGTTGCGGATGCGGTAAGAACGGCTTGCAGGAAAATGCTAGACCAACTAGACATGATCGATGAACGGCATGGCCGTATTAGAGGTGATTGAATGACAACTAGAGGTGAGGCTGAGGAGGCCATAAAGGCGCTTTTGGGATACATCGAAAAAGACCCACACAGAGAGGGGCTCAAAGATACGCCCTCAAGAGTCATCAATTCCTGGGACGAGATATTCTCGGGATACCACCAATCCCCAGAGGAAGTTCTGAGTTCTACCTTCAATGGAGAGGGGTATGATGGAATAGTTCTGTTGAAGGATATTGAATTCCATAGTACCTGCGAGCATCATCTCCAGCCCTTTTCAGGATGTGCACATGTGGCATACATTCCGACAGATCGTATTGTTGGGATTAGCAAACTAGCGAGAATCGTAGACCTACACTCTCGTAGATTGCAGAATCAGGAGCGAATCACAAAGAAAGTTGCTGATGATTTGGAGGAGCATCTTGCCCCCCTTGGTTGTGCAGTAATCATCGAAGCTTCACATGGTTGCATGCAGTGTCGTGGCGTTAAAAAGCAAAATGCAACTATGACTACATCATCCATGCGTGGTGTATTTTTCGATAAGTCCGAGGCGCGTTCTGAATTGATGCGTCTAATCAGATATTGAGTTGATACTGTGTCGTCCATATATCCGATAGTTGAGATTTTTCATTCAGTTCAAGGAGAAGGCTTCCATGCAGGCATACCGCATGTTTTCATTAGGTTTGGAAATTGTAATTTAAGATGTGAATGGTGCGACACTGATTTTCTAACCTATGATGAAAGGAGCCTAGAGTCAATTGTGGATGAAGTGCTTTCCTATAAATGCGAACGAGTTATTTTCACAGGCGGTGAACCTGCTTTACAGGATCTTTCCACCATAGGATCGAGTCTGAAGGAGGAAGGGATCAGTTTGTCCATTGAAACAAATGGTACAATTGAGGTCGATCCAATTATCGACTGGATATGTGTCTCCCCAAAGGACCAATTATACCCGAATGCCAAAATTTTACAACGACAGGGAGACGAGTTGAAAGTCGTCTATTGCGGGCAGGATTTAGATATGTATGACAATCTGAAAGTAGGATTCACACACCACTTCATCCAGCCGTGCTACCTAGATTCAGAGTCTGTGGAAGAAAACGGAAGATCATTTCAAGCAGTTGAGAAGATAGTAAAGGAGTCTAAGGGTTGGAGGCTCAGCCTCCAGACGCACAAATGGATGGGGGTGCTCTAATCAGAGCCGTAATGGCGCTCTCTGGGGGGATGGACAGCACAGCCCTTCTTACGCGTCTTTTAGCCGAAGGGCACCTGGTCAGCTGCATATCCTATAATTACGGGCAGAAACACGTAATAGAGCTGGAAAGGGCCTGTGAAAACATTTCTTATCTGAAATCTGAAGGGTATCTTGTAGAGCATAAAATTGCTGATCTCCGATCCACTATGGGTCTCTTTCACTCCGCATTGACATCGGATAATTATGATGTTCCGGAAGGACATTATGAAGAGGAGCAAATGAAACAGACCGTCGTACCCAATCGAAATGCCATATTTGCATCAATACTTTACGGCTATGCTTTGTCTATTTCGGTTAAGGAGGACTCCGATGTTATCGTAGCATTGGGCGTTCATAGCGGGGACCATGAAATATATCCGGACTGCCGTCCGGAATTCTATGAATCCCTCGGCAAGGCATTTCACATCGGCAACTGGGATAGCGATCGTGTATCATTCCATCTTCCCTATATCGATGGAGATAAGGAATCCATACTGAAAGATGCGGAGATTTCTTTGAATAAATTGAATCTTGACTTCGATACCATCTTCAGAAACACGAATACTTCCTACAACCCGGATAGCGAGGGCAGATCTTCTGGCCGAAGTGGCGCCGATATTGAGCGCATACTAGCATTTCATGCGATAGGTAAGAAGGACCCATTAGAGTACGTTGGTGGCTGGGACGTGGCTCTGAAGCATGCACTAAGCGTACAATTAGAATGGAGTGGAAGCAATGAATAACGGATCTCGAACGGATCATGAATGGAAAGACATTCTAACACCAATCGAGTATGAAGTGACGAGGAATGGAGGTACAGAACCTCCTTTCTCTGGTGCTCTTTATCTGGAAGACAGGGCAGGTTCCTATTTCTGTATCTGCTGCAATCATCTTTTATTCACGTCTGAGATGAAGTTTAATTCCGGCTGCGGTTGGCCTTCGTTCCATACCGAGCATCCTCAAGCAGGGATACGTAGGTTAATCGATCGGAAATATGGAATGGTCAGGGTCGAGGTTCGGTGCGGATCATGCGATGCTCATCTTGGACATGTTTTCGAAGATGGGCCCAGAAAATATGGCGGGGAAAGATACTGCATAAATTCAGTATCTATGAATTTCAGAGAGAGTGATGCAGATGACGAGTAGAATAAGGAGATGGGTCGAAACAGATACTGGGCACAGAGTACCGAATCACAAGAGCAAGTGCAGGAATATGCATGGTCATAGATATCGGTGGGA
>JAZANC010000016.1:0-2974 GCA_036228805.1 Thermoplasmatota archaeon | reverse complement strand
CATGCAACGACTAGGAAAAGAGGCAAAGGGCGCTTCTGCAATCATCGGAGGCCGTGAAGAATGACCGAATCTGATGACGCCGCAACTCTCGGTGAAGCCAGGATAGAGGCAGCCTACGGTTCAGGCGACGGTGACGATGACACATCTGCAACGGTGGCAAGGCCCATGCAAGGCAAGATATTCGAGCAGATATACCGCCCATGGAATGGGCCTCTTGGCCCACGATGGGTCAGAAACTATGCAATCTACAGACATCACGTATACGGGATAATATCGAGCACTGGCCACCGTCGCTACCATCCATTCGTAAGGTTGCTGCTGCTCGTTGTTATTTTGGGTTCAATGACGCCAATACTCATGTTATTACTCTCCACCATGGTGAGTGATGATGCAACGGGTTTTCTGAATAGGATGTGGGGTGTGAATAGGTACAATTTATGGGGGAATGTGCTCGGCTATTTCCCGCGCAATCTTTGCATGTGGCCATTGTTGACGGCTCTTGTAGTAGGGGGATTGGTATCCGACGATAGGAGAAATGGAACCAGCGCAATTTACTTTTCGAGACCCGTTTCCCGACTCGATTACGCAGCCATGAAATGGCTAAGCGCCGCCTCTGTCCTCGCCATAGTGATCCTTCTAACGTACATGATGTACTATTCCGCAGCTGTTGTATTCAAGGGAGAGGGTTGGTCGTTCATAGCCGATACGATACCAATTTTCATTGGAGGATTATTGGCCGGAATATTCCTTGTATTCACTTACACCTCGATAGGAATCGCACTTTCAAGCATAAGTACGAGTCGATTCACTGCATCAATTTCATTCCTCGGATATGTTCTCGGCTCCAAACTCGTTGCATGGCTGATAGAGATACAGTTTGATACCACATACGTGTACATTGTTAGCCCATATGACTGTCTGGCACATGTTGGACAGTGGTTAGTCGGTCTCCCATACAACTACGACCACCCTCTCGCACTATCCGCCATATCATTGGTGACGATGAATGCGGCCTCATTGGCCGTATTCGCAAGCCGTGTGGCATCACTGGAGGTGACTAGAGAATGACGAAAACACCCGCTGTAACTCTAGACCACGTGTCAAAGTGGTATGGGCAGGTCATAGGCATCAATGACGTATCGATTGCAATCGACGGAGGTGTAACGGGCATCCTAGGTATGAATGGTGCAGGAAAATCAACCCTATTCAAACTCCTAATGGGCAGAATCCGGCCGAGCAAAGGATCCGTACGACTCTTTGGAACAAATCCTTGGGACTCAACTGCACCGTATCGAAGAATCGGGTATGTTAGTGAATCAGAGAGGATGTATGACTGGATGACTTCTATCGACTTCGTATCCACTCTCGCTAGGCTCCACGGAATGACTAGGTCAGAAGCCGAATTCAGGGCCGAGCAGGCTCTTTCCTTTGTCGATCTTGGCGATGTTCTGAACAAGGAGATTGGTAAGTATAGCAAGGGCATGCGTCAACGAGTAAAAATCGCAGCAGCTCTTGTCCATGATCCTGACTTGCTCATTCTGGACGAGCCTCTACACGGTTGTGACCCTTTGGCGCGAACTAGTATAATGAATGTGATCAGGGAGATGGGTTCACGAGGTAAGACAGTATTGCTATCGAGCCATATATTGGAAGAGATTGAGAGAATAACGGAGCAGATAGTAATTCTCCATGCAGGCAGGCTCGTTGCGCTTGGAAATCTGCACGCAATCAGAGCAATGCTCGATAAGCACCCCCACCGAATACTGATACACTGTGAAGATGCGAGAGCCCTCGCATCAAGCTTCATCGACAAACAACCTGTTTATGGTGTCAGATTCCTGGACAATGAGCGCCTCGAAATAATGACCAAAGATCTATCCGAGGCTCATTCTATCTTGCCAGCACTCATTCTTGAGTCGGGGGTTCCAATACATTCCATCGAGAATCCCGATGATAATCTAGAGTCTCTTCTTGGCTATCTTGTAGGTGATTCAAGATGAGTAGGGAAGGTCAGATCGACTCCGAAGGAAGGCGCCTATCTACGACAGTATGGACAGCACTCGATAGGAAAGCAGGCGCAATAATCGAACTCACCGTTAGGCAACTCAAGAATAAGACCTCAACATGGACTGTAATGGGCGTATCAGTATTGCTGCTTACACTCCTCTCAGCATTCTACGTAGATTCGGTAAGAGAAGGCTTCGAATCAATCGATAATGACGGAGACTCTGTCGATTTCGATGGCGATGGCTATCCTCTTGGACAGGAGATAAAATACGGATTCAGTGATTATGATCAGAGGGAATACCCCGGTGCCGCTCTTTTCATCCCCGAAGGCCAAATTAACTACTGGGGTACAAGAGCACACTCCGGAAACCATACTTGGGATGTGTACGGCCCCTCTACATTCACAGGCAGTTGGGAAAATATCTCGTCCCATTACGCTGAATCCGGCGATGAGTGCCCTGAAATAGTCGGAGAAAACCTAGAAAACCGCGAACCTTACGGATACAGCCCTTTTGCTTGCACTTTTGCCGACAATTCTCTGTATGTCCAATTCTTGAGATTTGATGGAAATGGGACTCTGGCAGTCTCGGAGGGGTGGTCTGCAGAGTACGGTAGAACAACTGAGGCCTACTACGTCGAACCGGACCCGCCAAGCGCTTACATAGATGAAGATGGATTAGACTGGGATCCTGAAAACCCCTCTGAAAGTCAGGGATTCGATGATGACGGGGACTGTACCCAAGAGGACTACTACCTGCCTACGGGGATCCAAAATAATGACGAAAACAGAAATGGCGTAGCCTGCGACGTACGATGGATAAGAGGTCCAGACGGCTCCGTGCTTCAGATAACTGCAGACTATCTCGTAGACGAAGATCCGGTCGATTCAGAACTTCTTGGGGAATCTTCCCACAGGTCATTCATAATTGCTACCGGGAAAATTGCTTTCGCCATGATCATCGGTATA
>JAZANC010000015.1:0-3019 GCA_036228805.1 Thermoplasmatota archaeon | reverse complement strand
TCACCTGGATAGACGATATCAACCGATTTTGGAATAAGGCCTTCTGAGGAATATCCTTCTTCAAGAAGCGCTTTTATCGCATTTTCAGATACTCTATCCCCCGGCTCCGTGCCCCCGGAACACGCCTCATGACCATGATATCTTGCAATCGATTCAGCCATCTGACTCCTACATGTGTTCCCCACGCAGACGAAAAGTAACTTCATAATTTCATGAACAGGACCTATGTTACTTGAATCTCACCCGCACATAAACCATACACACACATAGACTCAGTTTGAAGTATCGGTGCCGATGTGAGTAACCATGGCAGAGGGTCCAGTTTCGTATCACTCCGGCGACCAACCCCCGAACGATGAGAAGACTGCTGCTACAAATGAACAGACCGCACAAATGGAGCAGGCATATGCTCAGATGCGTCGAAAGATGCGAATGGAAGAGATGGATAAGTCGATTAAACACAAGATAATGGTGCTCTCGGGCAAAGGTGGAGTCGGAAAATCCACTGTTTCTGCTGGCTTAGCCCTCACTCTTGCACGCAGAGGGATGTCAGTTGGAATCATGGATATCGATATCACCGGCCCAAATATCCCCAAGATGCTGGCACTTGAAGAAGCCGAGCTACATGTCGAGGAGGGTCAGATATTCCCGGCGATAGGGCCTGAAGGAATCAAGGTCATCTCAATGGCATTCCTCATCGAGGATCCCGACAAACCGGTCATATGGAGGGGCCCAATCAAACTCGGCGCCATCCAGCAATTTATTGGGGATGTAGCATGGGGCAAGTTAGACGCGCTCATAATCGATTTTCCACCGGGAACTAGTGATGAACCACTCACCGTTTCACAGAGTCTCCCAGGGATAGACGGAGTCGTCATCGTAACAACCCCTCAAGAAGTCGCTTTACTTGATAGTCGAAAGTCGATCAACTTCGCCAAGACAGTTTCTCTCCCAGTCATAGGTGTCGTAGAAAACATGAGCGGGTACACGCTGACGGGGTCAGCACCGCCCGGTTCCTCAGTGTCAATAGACGCACCCGGCGGTGTAACCTTGGAGTTAGAAACTGATGAAAACGGGAGATGGGAAACCGTTCTAGATGTTTTCAAATCCGGCGGAGGTGAAAAAGCGGCAAAGGATTTGGAAGTCCCCTTTTTGGGCAACATTCCATTCGACCCAGGAGTCGTCAGAGGCGGTGATGATGGAGTACATCGAATCATTGCAGATCCCGAGGGGCCAACTGCAAGGTCATTCATCAAAGTAGTCGACAAAGTCATGCAAGTAGTCGAGGCAACAGAGAGAACACCCGTCAACATCCGATAAAACCCTCTCACAGGGGTTCCATTCATGATGTGGACACGGGCACATAGGCTCGTAACATGGCGCAGACAGGCATCTATCTCACCTGGGTCACCGCAGCAATTCTCTGCAGTATTGTATTGATGCCGTTGCTTAGACCTAGATTCATTCGCCACTCGTGGAGCGCTTACGTGGACATGTTCCGAAGGTATTGGTTTCACATGGTCATCGTATTCTCCGTGTATCTTTGGAAAGACCCACTCGATCAAATAGACAGAGCTTTGATGGCCAGTACAAGAATCGAGATCACTCCATACATCTATGCTATCGAGGGCGATGTTGTTCTCTGGGTACAGGATAAATTCCAGTCGAAACTCCTCACTGTGGGACTTACTCACTTCTATGTCATGGGATACATGACCGTAATATTCTCAGCTTTCATTTACCCAATTTACGTTGATGACAGATACATGGCGGATAGGGTATCGCTGACAATGTTCTATGTCTACATCTTAGCCGTACCATTCTATCTCTTTCTGAACGTGCGGGTCACAGGGGATGTTATACCCGGTATGGAAACATTAGCCTACGACTTAACCCCGGAGATTAGGAACTGGTTCGCCGGTATCGATCCGTTCACCAATGGGATGCCAAGCCTACATGTTGGAATGCCTGTTGCCATCTGGTTAGCCTTCATCAGATGGGATGATGATGGAAGATGGAACAGATTCACGAATCTACTCGGCGCATTCATTCTCGTCACAAGCTTCACCATCGTTTACCTCGGCATACATTGGATTTCAGACATACTTGGGGGCGTAATAATCGCGCATCTTGCGGTAGCCCTCACTGATAAAACAAGAAAAGGCGTCTGGGGTGCTTTTGATGAACGCTTGATAGGACGACGATTTGCCCTATTGATAGATAATCCGAAACTAGCTATGAAGAAGGCAAGAAGGATCATGTACAGAACCTTGAGGCCTTATCGACAGGCCTCCAAGAAGCAGACCTCGGCTGCTATAGTGGCAGTTCTCTTTCTGACGACGACCATACTTGTTTACGATGCTACACACCAATCATTCCCCTTGGAAGGTGTCGAATTCCCATCAGAGGCGACGGGAGAGGGGGAGTGGATGATTGCAGTCAATGAAACACCAGATGAGGCACCTATGATCACGGCATGGAACCTCAGTACAACTGAATCATACGTGGTTGGGGGCGCCCCGTGGGCAATCACCCCCTCTGTCGAAATATCTGAAGATAAGATGGCAATTTACGCAGGTTTCAGATTCGACTGGTTCGTAATCGATACCTCCTTCGGTATGATTTCACCACAACACAGGAACGATATGGAGATGAGGATACACGATCTTGCAATTGGCACAACGGTGGAAGGCACTTCTTATGCTGCTATATTGGACGACGATGGAATAACTATCCTGTACCCTTCAGGATTGGAAATTGCGAGGATACCGGATGCGGTCGGTGCAACTGCACTCACAGCATCCGGCGATTCAGTAATATGGGCAACTAATGGAACCGAGGGACCAGAGTTAAGCATATTTTCAGTATCCTCTGAGACGAGACAGAACATCTTCGTAAATGCCTCAGCTAGTGATGAAACAGAATCCGGACTAATAGATGCAGAAATCATAGTTGACCCAGCTAACGGGACAGTCACCGAGATATCAGCGGATGGAACATCTATTGCAGCAGTCGTGGA
>JAZANC010000014.1:0-10719 GCA_036228805.1 Thermoplasmatota archaeon | reverse complement strand
TAAAGGTGAAGCAGAGCGATCCGATTGTGGTTTACAGGGAATGTATCCAATCCAAGAATGAGGGCCAGCCATTCGAAGGCAAGTCGCCGAACAGACACAATAGATTCTATGTTGAAACAGAGCCTTTGCCCACAGAGGTCATTCAGGCCCTCAGGGAAGGTGAATTTGGCGATGGCACTGTCAGGAACAAGGATTCCAAGGAAGTCGGCGATAAGTTCGCTGCTTATGGTATGAAGAAGGATTTGATGAGGAAAATATACGCAATCCATGGGACGAACGTTCTTGTGAACGATACCAAGGGTATCCAGAACCTACATGAAACACGAGAGTTGATCATTGAGGGATTCAATGAGGTTTGCAAGAAAGGTCCATTGGCAGAGGAGCCTTTGATGGGTGTCATGGTTAGACTCACAGATGCGAAACTCCATGAGGATGCAATACACAGAGGACCTGCACAAACGATTCCGGCTGTAAGAAACTCGATAAGAGGAAGTCTCGTAAGGTCTAGACCAGTTATTCTGGAGCCGATACAGAATATACGAATAGATGCTCCTAACGACGTCATCGGCGGTGTTACCAGAGAAGTCACCAACCGAAGAGGAATAATCGAGGATATGCCGGTAGATGGCGGCACTGCGTCTGTCATAGGTAAGATGCCCGTCGGAGAGTCCTTTGGATTCTCTAACGACATACGTGCAGCCAGCCAGGGTCGTGCTGTATGGAACACTGAAAATGCAGGATTTGATATCCTGCCGATGAATCTCTTCGAGAAAACTGTGGGCGATATCCGTGAAAGAAAAGGTCTCAAACCAGAGGTACCGGGTGAGGCATACTACTCGGATTGATTCTTTATCGAACTCTTGTTAATTGGAAGTCTGTGATAGCTCTCAATATCTCCAGACTTGGAGATGGGTTAATTTTGTCTAGTGCCTGGTGTGCCGCCTCGTGGTAATCCAGGGCCTTTTTCCATGCATATTCTAGGCTTCCTGATTCTTCCAGATCCATGATAGCTTTGCCGATCATATCTTCAGATGCATCTTCTTTTCCGAAAGCCGCTTTGAAATTAGGCATCTCCATGCCACTAGATAGTGCGTGAATCGCTATGAGCGTCCTCTTACCGTTTGAGATGTCTGAACCAGAAGTCTTTCCCAGAGTTTCAGTATCCGACCTGAGATCGATTACGTCGTCCATTATTTGGAAGCATAGTCCAAGCATCAAACCCCACTCCGACATGATAGCGACCATCTCTTTTTCAGCTCCAGAAATTATCGCTCCGGTCTTAGCACACATTTGGAACATAGCACTTGTCTTACCCTCTATCATGGCAAGATAATCTTCTTCCGAGACAACATCTCTACTTTCGAACTCGAAATCTTCCTGCTGTCCCTCGGCAACTCTCCGAACCATCTCTCCAATATTCTTCACAAGAAGTCGCAGTTGATCATCACCAATATGGTCTGAATCTGCAAGCATTTCAAAACTCAAAGCGAGCATCGCATCTCCAGCGTTAATGGCAGTAGAATCATCAAATTCCACATGTACGGCTTTGAGACCCCTTCTCACAGGATCTTGGTCCATGATGTCATCATGTACAAGAGTGAAATTGTGTATGATTTCGATACAGGCGCCAAGAACGTAATGGCCTTCATGCCCCTTTCCAACTGCCTCGCCAACCAATACGGGGAGCATCGCCCTTAGGCGCTTCCCTCCGCCCGTAAACAAGTGACTCATCGCTGCATGAAGTCTTGGTTGCCTAATCTTAGAAAGTCCCTTCAGGATATGCTCCTCAGCACGCTCTTTGTGTTCCGATATTTGTGCTAGTATCTGTTTGGAGTCACCCGGATTTAGCGACATTCTTCCGAATTGAAGGATTTCATTAGATTCTCTCTTCATCGCTTCGTCTACAGTTATTCCCTCTGGCAGATGTGCACTCACGATGGCCTTGAACCAGGGCGCCACTATCTCTTCAGACCAATGTCCTCTTTGCATGACCATGTTTCTTACTTCATCGAGACTCAACCATTCAAATGCTTCAACCTCGTTCAAATTGAGTTCGATATCAGTATCGCCCCTGACCATTAGAACGTGATCGATCTCTCTTTCTATCCATTCAGGATCCCATCTCGAACTGTACTTGAATCTGCCAACTTCTTTAAAATCCCATTTCCCTGATATTTCAGAGGTTATACCAAGTTCTTGCTCCATTTTTCTTATGGCTGCAGAACGAACCGGTTCTTCAGCCTCTGATCCCCTTTCATCCGATACCATAAGTGGATGGCTACAGCAGGTATTCGCCCATATGGATGGGAATGTGATTTTCGTTGATGCACGTTTCTGCACTAGTAATCGATCGTCTGCGTCGAAGAGTAAGACACTAAAGGCCCTATGAAGAGCACCTTCACCATGATGACAGTCCTTTTTGGAAGCGCCACCGATCGGATTATCATCATCGTCGACTAGGATGCACAACTCTGACATCATGGATCTCTGATCTGAGTCCAGACCTTCGAGTACATCCTCCATGTATCTTCCAACCATTCGTCATTCATCACTTTTGGCCCTCTCGAACCGAGTTCCAACAAAATGTTCCCCGATTAGCAGATTGTGAAGATTTTCAGGATCGAGACCATTTACGAAGCTAACCAATGGCACACTTTTCGAAATCCGTGAGGCGACCTCGACCTTCAATGCCATGCCGCCAGTAACATCGGTTAACTCGTTAATTGATGTCTCGTAAGATGTTGATGATGTCCAAACAGGTATCATTCGAGAGCCCTCGATCCTTGGATCCATATCGTACAGTCCGTCTATACCGTCTAACAAGAAGACAACCTTATCCACTTCTGAAAGTTCAGTGGAGAGCCTTTCCATCAGATGATCGCCAGATAAAATCCCGAACTCTCGCCTCCCGGAAACATCAACTACATCGCCAAATGTTACGTGCACGTATCCTTTCTCTTCGAATCTTGAGATATCTCCCTTGAATTCCGGCCCAGTTCCATTAGCCCATTCTCGAGGGGGGTGGCATCGACAGTTAATCCCCTGCTCTTCAAGAATAGAAACAATCGATTTATTCAACTCGTTCATGGATTCAATCACTATTTCCCTTGCCCGACGTTGCTCATCCTCTCTACCGGGTATATGCCCCTTGGAAAGATCCCCTGACTTCGCGTCTATGTGGCCGAAAGAACCTGCGCCATGTACGATTATGAGGTCCATTCCTGAATCTGACATTTCGGATATTATTGGTGCGAGAGCCAATATCGTATCAGGTCTGAACACTTTTCTTGACTCTTTCTCAGTAATCAGTGCCCCTCCAAATTTGATTACGGTCCGCCCCATAAATCAAGCCACGTTAAGCGATGCATTTGAGGACGCCGTCGACCACAGGTTCTTCCGTCCTCGTTCATGCAGGACGGCATGGCCGAGGACGCGGACATGTCTAGATTCAAAAGATGGTTACAGGCAAGAATCGAAGATTCGGAAGCCATAGAGGATGTCGAGGAGAGGAAAATAACCCTCAGGAGACTCAACTCCGCCTTGCACGAGGCTCAGAGCTTTTCAGATCTAGTTGCCCTTTCCAGCGGGATAATCAGCGATCCATTCATCGAGAGAGATGCGAAAGCCAGGCCTGTTGAGACACCCTCTGCACGAAATCCCGACCCTACAATGTGCCCATCCTGCGGAGAGAGGGTTTCATCAGACCTCGGGTTCTGTCCTCTTTGTGGAGCATACAGGGAATCATAATTCACTCTTCTTCATCCCATTTAGCAGTCAAGATCTGCATTTCTGGGTCATTAGGGTCAGCGATTGATAGAAATTCCGGGTCTACGCTCTCTGCAAGATATACAGTGACCCCTGCATGCCAAACAGTATGACCTGAAGCTACCATTCTTGCAGTATCTACGTCAAGTATGACAGGCCTATCGTGATGCACCTTCCCAGCATCGCCCGCAGATCTTACGCTACCTGATAGGTGAACATGAGCCCTTCCTGAAGGTATCAACCCCGCCTCCAGAAGAGCATCTACCTCATCAGGGCCGCAGGGGAAATATAGGGAGGAGGGGATATTCTCTGTTGGGAGATCTAATTCAATCTCGACTGTATGCCCGTATGTGGCTCTAATCATGTTGCCACGAACCTCGTATCTTCCCTTTGGATCCGTCTCAGAAACTGCTCTGAAATGATGAGGTCTTAGCCAATGATATCGTCGCTCATCTCTTTTCTTAAATTGACGTATGATGTCTTTGATGTCTATCCATCCATTGATGTCCATTTCAAGATCGAATTTTTCGGGAGCATGCCTTAGAATGAGAGCCAGTCTTCTAGCCATACTGTTCCGCTCGCCGGAACGCATGATGAACTTCCCCTCGTCATTGCAAGCGGGGCATAGGGGCTCATCAGAGAAATAACCGTGTACGTTACATTCGCGAATCATGAGCCAGCGAACAAAGACCCTGATTAATACGCACCGGTCAGAGGTTTGAACGACTCAATCGTTAAGCAGACGTGTCCATCCTAACAGCCATGACTCCTATCATTGCAGGCTGGGTCCGAACTCCATTTCACAGAGCCCACAAGGGAGACCTCGTAAATATGAGGCCGGAGAGCATGGTTGCATCCTGCATCAAGCAGGTCGTTTCACGACTCAAGATAAACTTGGAAGATATCGACGACGTGATTGTTGGGTGTGCCTACCCCGAGGGCGAGCAGGGTTACAACATAGGCCGAATGGCGGCCTTGCTTTCCAATCTCCCGGAGACTGTCCCTGGGATGACTATCAACAGGCTATGTGGTAGTTCGATGCAGGCAGCGATATCAGCTTCGAACGCTATTCGCGTCGGACAGGGAGAGTGCTACATAGTCGCAGGAGTCGAGTCCATGTCTAGAGTTAAGAGACGAGGCTTCAACTGGAGCCCACATCCTGCTCTTGAGTCAGGTGTCACAGATGCTTACGTGTCGATGGGAACAACTGCTGAGAATGTTGCAAAAGAGTATGGCATCACACGAGAGCAGCAGGAGGCATTTGCATTTGAGAGCCATATGAAAGCTGCAACCCATGAAGCTAGTAGCAGGCACATAATCCGAGTTTCAGATTCAAATGGAAAGGAGATATCCAATGATGGGTGCATAAGAGCGAATACCTCGATTGAGAGTATGGCACGACTTCCACTTGCATTCGATGAAAATGGGACTGTGACGGCTGCAACATCATCCCCACTCACCGATGGAGCTGTTGCAATGATTATCTGCTCTGAAGAATACGCTCAGAGGTCGAATATACCCTCTATGGCCAAGATAGTTGCAGGAGCTGTGACCGGAGTCCATCCCAATATGATGGGAATTGGTCCGATTTCTGCTGGAAGGAAGCTTTCGGGTAGAACCGGGTGGAAACTCTCTGATGTGGATTTATTCGAGATTAATGAGGCATTCTCGTCACAGAGCATCGCAACAATCTCCGAGCTGGGTTTAGATGATGGAAAGGTGAACATCCATGGCGGCGCTATCGCGATAGGACATCCTCTTGGCGCCAGCGGAGCTAGGATACTGGGCCAAGCTGCCTCGCTGCTCGACAGCACATCAGGGTCTAGAGCAATGGCGCTCATGTGCATCGGAGGGGGCATGGGCATAGGCATTGCAATTGAACGATTATGATGCCGCCTGCTTCCGACGGGCAGAATCAACGTCCTGTTAGCGATTTCCCGCAAATAGGGCAGGGATCTCCTTCGTCAAGCTTTTCCGGAATTACTGCAAGCATAGAAGAGCAAGAGGGGCAGGTTGCAAGCACTTCTCCCTCGGAGAGCTCGATTCCCAGTACATCTTCCCCCGTTGATATCGTCCACCATGATCTGAAACGTGGATCATTCAAGGCCCTCCTTCGTTGCAGACATGAACGTGCCAGTAGCAATACAAGGAAAGCCTGTATGAACAGCCAAACATCGCCAATCAGGCCTGCTGCAATAAGATCAATGATGCCAATTGCCACATACATTGTAAAAAGAACATAGAAACTATTCATTGCACTTGATAATGACCCTGGACGCATTCTTCTGAATGAGTAGGCGGAAAAAACAACGTACAACAATGCAGAGGCACTCACAACAGATGCTATCGAGGAAAGCAGGAGTCCGAAGATGGCCATGTGGGTGGTAAGAAGGACAGCCAGTATAACGGCGTCAAGAAGCATGAACGGGCTTGTTCGACGATGAAGACGTACCCCCACACCTTCCATGTGCCTGCTCCGCCAGTCATCTTGGTTTAGTCTGTCGATGGCCTGAAAGCAAACTACGCTGGCCGTTGGATGTGCGCGACTCCGACGTTCAACTCTCCGGCGACTCTCTCAAGGGCAAGACGGTTCACCTCGTTGTGACTGGGGGCATAGCGGCAGTTGAGACTGTACGCTTGTCGAGGGAGTTGCGTAGGCATGGCGCCGAGATCGTAGTTACTATGACGTCAGAAGCCACCAAGATCATATCGCCGCTTGCCATAGGGTGGGCAACAGGAAGTGAAGTGAACACAGGATGGTCTTCTGAATTACCGGGCCTTGCCATACCGGACCTCGTACTTGTTGCACCCGCAACTAGGAACACGCTATCCAAGATATGTTCAGGAGTTATGGATGACCCTGCGATGATGGCAATAACAGCTGCATCCGGAGCTGGTAAAACAATCCTTCTAGTACCTTCAATGCATGATGATTTGTTTGACGATGCAGTTACAAGAGACCTGCTTGAGAAGATTAAGTCGATGGGTTACAAGGTTCTTGTCTCCCCCTCCGAAGAAGGTAGAAGAAAACAACCATCCCCTTCCAATATCGTTAGATTCGCAGCAGCAGCGATTAATGAAAACCTCCCGAACAGAGCCAATGTCGCGGTGATATACGGAGCAACTGAGTCTCCGATCGATCCCGTACGTGTAATATCGAACAAATCCTCAGGGAAAACTGGTATGCGGATAAGCGATTATTTGGAGAGGATGGGGCATGATGTCACCAGGATATCCGGGGCCGTGGAAACGAATGAGGTCCAACCAGACATAATCGCCAGAACGCCTCAAGAGATGGTCGATGCGGTTGGGGGTATTATGGGTGAATCCGCGCCGGACGTGTGGATTGTCGCAGCAGCAGTTCTGGATTTCCAACCTGCTCACGCATCCACGAAGAAACTGTCATCTTCCGAGACTCCCGCTCCCGTGGCTCTCGAACCTGCTCCTCGATTGATAGAATCTATACGATCCAGAGATCCGGACGGCAGGATAATCTCCTTCAAATTAGAAAGTGGAATAGATGTTGAAGAGTTGATTTCTAGGGCGAAATCCCACATGGGACGTTGTCATAGTGATGCAGTGGTTGCAAACCTATTGGAGAATCTAGATGGTTCGGGACCTAGGGCACATCTGGTAACGAGTGATAATGTGGATGAGATATATGATTTAGAACATCTCTGCATATCTATCGAATCGATCGTTTCAGGGTGGATGGAGTAGATGTATCCGGCATTTTGAAGGGTATGACGCGGTGGAACGACTATGCCCAAGGGTCCAGGCAGCGCCAAACGAGGCATCCCCTCAAAAGAAGACTTCAACGCATGGTACCCTGCTATAGTAGAGATTGCCGATCTTGTCGATAAGCGCTATCCGATCAAGGGGATGGATGTATGGAAACCATATGGCTGGAGTGCTATGGGCCACATAGACACGCTCATTCGTACAGAGATGAGTAATACGAACCATGACGAGTATAACTTCCCATTATTGGTGCCTCACGACCTTCTGGATAAGGAGAATAAATTGGTGCAGACCCTCAAGATGGCAAGAGAACAAGGAGTCGATCCCTCGGAGTTACGGATTGAAGAGGAGGCTGGAGGCTTCGAGAAAGAGGTCTATTGGGTTAGGCATGCCGGTGAACATGACCTCGATGTTCCGATGTTTCTCAGACCCACTAGCGAGACTCCGATGTATACTATGTTCTCGCTGTGGATCAGATCGCATGCAGACCTCCCTCTGAAAACATTTCAAATTGTCAATACTTTTCGATATGAGACTAAGCAGACTCGTTCTTTTATCAGAGTACGCGAGATACACTTTTTCGAGGCCCACACTGCACATGCAGACCAATCTGGAGCCGATGCTCAGATAGATGAGGATTCAGACATAGTACGCAGACTCCTCCATGACCTCTGCCTTCCTGCTATCATATCTAAGAGGCCTGTTTGGGATACATTCCCCGGTGCGTGGTACACGAATGCAGTTGACGCAATCATGCCCAATGGGAGGACGTTACAAATAGCCTCATATCATCACTACAGGGACCAGTGGGCACGCGCATTTGATATCACATACGAGGGTGCAGACGGGAGCCAGAGCAATTGTCATCAAACGACATTTGGGATGAGTGAGAGGCTTCTCGGTGCTGTTGTAGGAGTTCATGGCGATGACGCCGGCCTCATAATGCCTCCATCGATCGCACCAATCCAAGCCATCGTGATGCCTGTTGCGGCACACCTTGATGAGGCTGTGGAGCCCCAAGCCGCTTCTATCGTTGAACGACTGAAGAAATCCGGAGTTAGGGCCAAGCTCGACTCGAGAGACATGCGTCCAGGAGCTAAGCATTATGACTGGGAGATCAAAGGCGTCCCTCTAAGAATAGAAATAGGTCCACGCGATCTATCCACCGATTCTTTCGTGATGACTCTTAGAACAGGCGGCAAATCGAGTCACAATCTCGAAACATTAGAAGACACCGCTTTGAAGTCTCTAGGCGATGTTTCAACCGAACTCAGACGCAGATCTTCAAATCTAATGGGTTCAAAGATGTCTGCTCTTCAGTCCTTGCCCGAGAAACCCTCTGATTTAGATGAAGGAATGGTGTATGAGGTAGCATTTGATGGCAATGATGCAGATGCAGAGAAACTTGAGAAATCAACGAACCTCACACTCCTTGGAGACTTACTTGAACCATACGAAAAACCCAGAAGATGCATAATTACAGGGAAGGAGACTCATAGGAGACAGCATTTAGCAAGGATGTACTAGCCAATTCTTCTCCTACGTCACTCAATGAACCCAAATATAGCCAATATTACCATATCAAACCAAGAATAGTAAGATCCATCCGGATGGCCACGATTTGCCTCTTATCTGTATCTTCCAGTCAGACCCACAACTGCGATTATGGAAGACGTACTTATCGCAATTATGTCCTCGTTTGTTAATGAACCCGGCTCTCTCCAACTGTCTGAAGATGCTAGGTCAGGAGCATTTCCGAATGTGTATGTTTCCACGCAGGAGTCGGATTCACAAAGATCGATCGCAGTTCCAACACCTGCATAGACATTAAACACGAAAAGTGCAGTTGTCAAAGCTCCCAGTATCAGAACAGACCATCTTGGGCCCCATCGAGCCTCATCACCTTGAACTTCATCGATGGTTTCGATATCCGAATCCGGTGAATCGGCCGCCTCTGGAATAGGTTCAGAGAAACTCCTCGGAGCGGAATCTGTTTGCCTTAATCCAAGTTTTTCAAGTGCCTCCGCGCCATAAATTCGTTCTATCAGGCTAACTATATTGGGGTCGTCAACCTCCTCCGGAGATATGTTCCCATCGAGCAGGTCTCTTAGCACGGACTCGTCGACCATTAGCCATTCGGAAACGAACGCCTACATCAAGTACGCCCAGGTTTTTGCACCAATTCTACCACTTTTTGGACTATATTGCGGGAAGTCAACCCCATCTTATTCATGATTTCATCAGGAGATCCGCTTTCGCCAAATTCGTCCATGACGCCCACCATCCTCATCCTCGTGGGACATTCCTCGGATAGTATCTCTGCAACTGCAGAACCGAGTCCGCCTATAACCGAGTGATCTTCAGCGGTTACGATAGCGCCGGTCTCTGCCGCTCTAAGAATTGCATCTTTATCGATTGGCTTCAGGGTGTGCATATCAACGACACAGGCCTCTATGCCCTGTCTCGAGAGCTCCTCAGCAGCATCCATCGCCCTCTCTACCATCACGCCACATGCTATTATTGTCGCATCTCCGCCGGCCCTTAACTCAGACGCGACGCCTATCTTCAAATTCCGCGCCTCGTCCTCAGAATATATCTCCCTAGTTTTGTTACGAGCTGTCCTGGTGTAAGATGGGTGCTTGTGAGTGAGGAGATTACGAGTCAGGGATCGAGCTGAGTTTCTGTCACACGGGTGCATCACTGTCATGCCTGGAAGAGTTCTGAAGATACCAAGATCTTCTGTAGACTGAGCACTACTCCCATCTTGTCCGGTATGCATGCCTCCATGACTGCCGCATAAATGCACAACAAGACCCGTCCTAGCAACACCGTTCCTGAATTGCTCAAAGGCGCGTTCAGAGAATATCGCGAAAGTGCTCGCGAAGGGGATCTTCCCGGCTTCCGCGAGACCGGCTCCGACTAATGCCATATTCTGCTCAGCTATACCAAGACAGAACGTTCTGTTCGGATACTTCGCCCTGAAGTGACAGGATTTGGTAGATTTCCCAAGATCCGCCTCCAGAACTACAACCCTTTCATCAGAGGCTAGATCGAGTAAAGCATCACCATATCCGTCTCTTGATGCACCCGGCTCTGATATCCCAGTCATGACAATTCCTCCATTGCTTTAGCAAACTGTTCGTCATTTGGAGCAGCCCCGTGGAAAGCAGGATTGTCCTCCATGAAGGATACTCCTTTCCCTTTCACTGTCGC
>JAZANC010000013.1:0-6687 GCA_036228805.1 Thermoplasmatota archaeon | reverse complement strand
GATGCGAATAAGCCATCTACAAAACAATCCACTTCCACCGTCGGTCGCCCACGGGAGTCGAGAATAGATCGGGCGTGGATGTCCGTAATCAGTCCCTTCACATCATTCGGTCGGGGTGTAATGCTGTGAAGATTCCTAAAGCGGAGACACCAGTAAGGCTGACCTTCCAATCATCGGATCCTCATTCGCGCGCCCTCTGAACCGCGGCCTGAGCCAAGATTGACGTCTATTTTCCTCATCAAATGTCTATGATACGTCATTGAACCGTTCACGAACCCTTCGTAGACCGGAGTCCCCTTGACACCTGCGAAAGTTTCGATACTTTTTCTTACCGACTTGGGAACTTGTTTGGCTATCTGTTCGATCTTCGCCTCATTAATCTCATCGAGTGCTCTTAGGACCTCATCGACTACGATTGCAGACTCAACAATCTCAAATCCCCGTGATTCGAACATCTCGGGAAGAAGAGACATAGTTTCAGCATCACGAAGATCCGTCCAGCAGAACGTACCTCCTTTCCGAAGCACTCTGTGAACCTGCTCAATGAAAGCACCCATATCTCCGTAACAGTGCGAAGACTCGACATTGTAAACCAAGTCGAATGACTCATCCTTGAATGGAAGTTTCTCCGCGTTTCCCACTACGAAACTCAAATTATCCTGATCGGCATACCACTCTTTACACAAATTTACTGCTTCAGATGAAAAATCGACACCAACAACGCTCTTCGGCGCCAATGATCTAGCAATCCAACTCGCACCCCCGCCTCGTCCAGACCCCACTTCGAGGACATCTCGATCTTCAACTTCAGCACCTCTGAGATTCATGGAATAGAGCTGGATAAACAGTCGATTGACCTCGTCCGCCGCATCAAGAGTCGGCCCGTTACCGTCCTCAAAACCATAATTCATGAACCGAAAACGCGAATCATTGTTTTTCTTAGCCATTTTTTGGTACCACCATCTCCACATCCTGTTCTGGATGCGAGCAGGAGACAACCGCAATAGAGTGACGAATATCCTCGCCGGTAAGCCCATCTTCAAGTGTTATCTACTCCTTCCATTTTACCGAGCATCCGATACTCTCAGTCCGTTTGTTTGTAACTGCCTTGCCCTCAAGAAATTCTATGACAGCATCCATCAAATCAGCGGTAGTCGAAGATGAAGGATCCCTCGGAGAGTCATCTAGACGCCCTCGATATACGATCTCTCTTGAATTCGATATTAAGTAGAATTCTGGCGTCCTTTCCGCCCCGTATGCCATTGCAACGTCTTGAGTTGAATCGTGAAGATATGGGTATGTCATACCTTCTGATGCACGCTTAACCATATGCTCCCAGTCATCCGAAACATATCTCACCGGGTCATTCGAATTGATCCCAACGAATCCGAGACCGGATTTCGCGGCAAAGGCTGCCACACTCTCAATCCGCCCCTCCGAGGCGACGACATACGGGCAATGATTGCACGTGAACATCACAATGCCGCCAGCATCCTTTAGCACGCTCTCAAGATCAATCTCGGATTCACCTACCGAGGCATTGGCATTTGGCAATCTGAATGTGGGTGCGAGGGCCCCCGGCTCGGTCCCGTGGTTAGGCGACATGACACATGCTATGATTCACCTAAGATGAACCCTTTCCGTCGTACTCGGGGCCATGGCCCTCACAACCTCCAGTCTAGATCTAGCATGTTGATCTGTAGGATCCAGATCAAGCACCTGCCTCCATCTTATAGAAGCAGCTCGGAAATCACCGGCTCTCTCTTCTAGCTCAGCGAGCTTCATCAGCACATCAGATCGTCGAGGATCACATTCCCACGCCTTCTCAAAATCTGATGTCGCTTCTTTTACACGATTGAACTCCAAATAAAGAGAACCCCTGCAGCTCCAAGGACCGCTTTGGCCGGGGTCAATTCTAATCGCCTCATTCAGCATTTCTTCTGCCTGCTCCCCCCTCCCAGTCCTGAGCAGACACGAAGAAAGCATCGTCATCGATGGTACGTGACCCTCATCGATCAAGAGTGAATTCTCAAGCAATTCAATCGCCTGAGACCATTCTGAGAGACCAATCATCGCCTCGCTGGCGCGACGCATTGCAGAGGGGTTGTTGGGACTAGACTCCACAACCAGCATCGCATGATTTGCAGCCTCGCTGTATTGATTTCGAGATAAATAAGCAGATGCGAGATTCAGCCGTGCGCTTACATGTGAAGCATCCAATCTTAGTACGGATGAGAACCTCCTTTCCGCATCTTCTATACGGCCTTCCCTTGCATATGATAGGCCATTCAAGAATCCAACCTCGACCTCATCTGCACGAAGCTTATCGCATTCCATCAATACAGATCGCGCCTCTTCAAATTCCATCCTATCAATTCTCACACGGGCCTCTTCAATGAGGACTCGAGGCTCTCTCTCAGCAATTCTCCGAGCACGTACAATGCATGTCTCAGCATCTTCAAGATTATCGTTCATACGGTGGGCCATGGATGCTGTAAGCCATCCACGGTGATCTTCACGGTCCATCCTGACCATTTTCCGTCCACATTCCTCCAGTTCGGATACGATATCAGATGAAATAGATCCAGTCTGATCGCGCTGTGTATTCGCCTTGTGAACTAGTGCCATGGCGCGGGCATCGAGTACCCCGATGGTCCAAGCCTCCTCTTCACACTCATCGAGGACCTTCCACGCTACTTCCAGTAGGCCCATAGCGACCGCAAGCTTCGCCGTCGCCTCGCAAAGAGCGGCTGTACACCTGTCGTCATGGACTAGATTCGTAAGACGCTTCAATGCAGATTCCGACTCTCCCATGGAAACCATGGCGGATACTTCCAGCAAAACAGATTCATCTGAATCAGAACCCGATTTTCTTACCAGTTTCAAAGCTAATTCGTGGTCCCCTTTGAGATGGGATGCTTTAGCACGCAAGAGGAGAACTTCAGGGGTACTCCTGTCTTCCATCGAAAGCATATCGAGAATCTCAAGCCCTTCATCCGGCTTGCCGTTCACTATCCTTGATGCAGCTCTCTTGATTTTCACCGATGAAGAAACTTCCGTCATCGATGGGCCACTAGCGCGTGCTCTTAGCCCACCCAGTGAACCAACTAACTCAACTTCAGTTTCTTCATCCCATCCTATTGATGACAACCTCTTCTTGTTTCGTCTGTTTCTAGCATCACTTTCCGGTAACAAAGAAAGCTGCTCTACTAAGGCAGCGACTTCATCAGGCTCTGCAATGATGTGACTTTCCAGAGCCTCAACAAGATCAGAACCCCCTCCCATCGAGCGAAGTACTCTGAGCAACCCAGACATGGCATCATACCTGTGCCCATCCCTTAGAGAAGCCTCGTAAGCGTCTCTTGCATTATTCAGATACTCATGTTCCTCGAAAAGACATCCAAGACGTTCGAATTCAGAAGAATTGAGCCCCAAATCATCAGGCCTAATTCCTGAACTATCAAGAATATCAGCAAGCCTATGGGTCAAAGTCCCCATCCCAATAAGCGAACCCTCTGATTCAGATCCATGGTGTTCCATCGCACGTGCCAGTAGTCGAGCAGGGTGCGTCACAATCTCACATAGGCCCCCAACACTCAGATTACCCTGTCTTCGAATGATTCTTTCTGCAGATTCTAATGCAGTGTGAGCAGCCAAACGATCGTGCGCCGGGCCGCCTTCCTCGAGAATCGAGTCTATTCCATCATTCATGGTCGCTAACTCACGATGAACTTCGTTGAATGCAGATGCCATGCTGTCCAACTCAACCTTCATGGATGCAGCCTTTCTCCTAGCGGTTTTCTGACGCATAAATGCATACACATATGCAACAATTAGGAATCCATAGACCCCAATCACGACCTGCGTCGTCTCAACCATGACCGCCATCGCGTTCGTTGAGGCTTTGATGCCTTCTATCCCGCAATGGAGCAAGACGCCGGTTCAGCGCGTATTTGCCGACAGCGGTCAGAGGTCGGAAGGCGTGTATGCTGAAACAGTCCCTTTACGAGCAGTGCCCGAGACAGAGCTCGCAAGAACATTCTCGATACCGCCTTTGCTGGCAAGATCGAAGATACGATCACTCATCTTTCCTGCAAAGACCAGGCCCTGAGCATTCTCAACTTCTTCGAGTGCTGCTTCAAGCTTACCGGCACCAACAGGATCCGTAGCGGAGCCGTCTTCAAGGATGATTACCGCATTGTTGGTTTTCAAGCCGTCGAGATGCTGACCCCATTCAGACATTATTTCTGGAGCCTGGACGTCTGCCTTTTCCACACCGACAACAGCATTGTCGTCTTTCTCCATCTGCTTCTTGACTCTCTGTACCACCTTCGAGGCGACCTCTTTCTGATTCAGGCATTTTGTAATGGTCTTCCCTTCGAGATGCTCGACTTCTAGGCTCTTTGGTGCGAACGCTACATGAGTGAGAGACTTCTCAAGAGATCCAGATAGCTCCATCAGGAGGAGGTTTCCACCTCTATCCCCGTCCAAGAACGCTGTGACGTTTTTCTTGTTAGATGCGAGATCCACGAGCTCGTCCGAGACACCAGCGCCCATCATGGCAATGGCGTTCTTGATACCATACTTCAACAGATTTCGAACATCATTACGACCTTCGACGATAATTATCCCATCGGATTTCTTTACATTGGGACCTGCAGTCATCCCGTTGATGGTGATTTCCGTATCCACGGTCAATACGGATCTGACTTCCTCGAGAATGTTCTTCGATTCATCAGCCCCAGATCCAATGAGGTCCATTAGCAGGCTCTTTGCACGGTCGATGACAACATCTCTCTTGGCTGAGACGACGTTCTCGATTCTTTGCACGCGAATTGAGGCCTTGCAAGGACCAATTCGATCGATCGTCTCTAGAGCCGCACCGATAACTGAGGTGGAAACCTGATCCATTGACGTGGTCAGCGTTATTTCTCCGTTAACACTCCCCTTTCGTTGATTTAGGTGCACATCTACGTGGCCGATCCTGCCGTTCCTCTGGAGAGCTCTTAGTTGCAGATCCTCGCCCAGAAGTCCTTCTGTCTGACCGAATATCGCTCCGACAACGTCCTTCCTCTGGACAGTACCGTCTGTCCGTATAGTCGCATGTATGACATATTTTCCTTCTTTGTTTGACATATTACTTTCCTCCGAACGTACACCATATCCCCAAGCGGGGGTTTCGCGGCCTTTCGCCGCCGTATTCGGCAAGGATGGGTGCTAGGCACCCGCGAGTGGGACAGGTGAACTGTTCACCCCGTCGTACTGATGGCTGCATTTGAACACTCCGTAGAGATATGTGGATGCAAAACCGATTCCAAATAGTTGCCCGAAACGGGGTGAACTCCATATCTAACACCTCAAATCTGCAAGTGTGAGCGATGCACCCCTTGACACGAACGCCGTTTTCAAAGGCGCTGTAACCGTGGCCCTTCAAGACGGACATTTAGACGATCAGGAGATGAGGATATTGGCACGCCTTTCGCATGCTCTTAGGTTGGATGAGGGCTTACCCTTACAATTGTATGACGACATAGTCGAATCTAAGGATAGTCCGGACGGACGTAGCATGTCAAGATCGGAAGCACTCCTTGTTTACGGGCAGGTGCTCGAGGCCTATTGCACAATGCCTGAACCATCTCCCCAGACAGCGCTACTACTGGCTTATCTTCGGACGGCCTTCGACATCACCGAACCCGAGCACCGAGAACTCGTCCGCAGCGTTGACAGGCATCTAGAGCAAGTGGTACACCGAAATGTCGCAGCACAACTCAGAACAAAGATAGACGATGCTATAGAACTCATCTCCAATCCCCTTCACAATTTCAGAATTAGGAGATGAGGGTCGAATGGACCTCGACGATTTTCTAGGGAGTATCCCGGTACGAAAGAGTCGCTCGGCTCGTGCCCTGCCTGCGATTCTTAGGGAGGCGTACACCTACAATGTGCCCGCTTTGATCATGAAATCAAGCACAGACAGACTTTCTCGCGATGGCGGCTACTCGTTCTTTCTTGGTACGCCGGACGATGCTATGAGGCGAATAGCCTCATGGCTAATCACAAGAAATTCAGACGCCCCTGAGAATCTCGCTGCGCTAATCAGGCCGCTATGGGAGAGACACGGACGTGAAGACATCGCAATGTGCGCGCTACTCCTCGCCAACATCGATCATGCACGTACAGAGACAAGTCCATGGAAACTACTCGAAGAGTCATTGATGCCGTATGAACCAGTCGAGGGACTGCTCCTCTGTGTTGAAGAGATACTAAGATCTGGCCGGCAGCCTCCCTCTGAAGATCAGATTATTGCATGGCTTCATTCAGACGGCGTATTGCCGACCTTGGCTCTGCTGTGTATACACGCCTCTATGATGAAAGGCAGAATGCCCACGGAGAAAGAACGCAAAATCCTCCGTAAGATGGATGAATTGGATACATCAGAACTCACTAGTAGAATAAGGATTAGGATCCTGGATATAGATTAACTCTAATCACCAGCCTACGCTACGAGGTTCAGTGTCCGAAAGACTCCTTCCCTCTGACGACCCGGTAGCCGAGGAGGTTCTAGAGTGGACAATAGAGAAGGATGCGAGAGACATAGCGCAGATTATGCATTGGCTTGAGCAGACCAATGGACGTAGAGATAGGATGGTTTTGATGTCACGCGCCAAGGATCTAATCGATGAGATG
>JAZANC010000012.1:0-2617 GCA_036228805.1 Thermoplasmatota archaeon | reverse complement strand
AGAAGACAACTCGTGACCCGTCCCTCGTCTGCTAGCAAATCGAAAACTAGGGCCATAGCTTCTGAAGACTCAAATCTCGATAAGATATCGAGAAATGAGAAAAGTCTGCTGCAAGAAGTCTCAGAATCCTCTTCATCATCACTTTCCTCGACACGTACCTCAGGTAAGATCCTCATGAGTTGAGACATCCCCTTTTCCCATCCGCCACCCTCAAGGGAGGATGAAAGCGAAGAACGGAAAACTTGGAGCAATTCTGATGAATTTACGAGCAAGTCATCGACATCAGCCTCTTCGAGCCTCTTCTTCCCAGTTGTCATCCATCGCTCAATCTCATCCCCCAATCTCCTCATTGACGCTATCGAGGACCCTATCCTAGAGAGCTCACCATCAGATGCGCCGTCACGTTCTGACGCCTCTTCATATTCTTCCATTTCGTACCTGGCAGCATTGACCATGTTCTTTGTCAGTCTGAGTTCTAATCCTCTTCTTATCCGGTCTGGTAGATTATGCGCCTCATCTACAATTAGTATGGATGAATCCAGATCTATTGACATCGACGATAATGAAGAGCGACTCACAGAATCCACAAATACGTGATTATAGTCCAACACTATGATTTCAGATTCCCTAGCAGCTTCAATTGAGCAGTGATATGGGCAAGTACCTTCTGCACGTCCCCTCCGTATCGTATCTTCAACATGTCTTGGACGGTCTCCAATCCATTTTCTGAGCTTCGACCTCCTGGAGCCTAGAGCTTCAGGAGGTGAATCTTCCTCGCAATAGCATTGCCTTTGCATATCCAATTTGCCACACATGGATTCCCGACCTATTAGATCCACAACTGAGACTTTAGGCACTCCAGGCGGGAGCCGGTCATTCAGGCTCAGAATCGTATCAACCACAATTCTGTGCTGACTTTGCCTGCCTGTGAGAAAAAGGATTTTTGAAACGCTTTCCAAACATCTGGAGGCATAGACAGAAGCAGCAATAACAGCGGCTGTTTTTCCAAGTCCAGTGGGCGCCTCCGCAATTATTGTACGTCCTTCGAGAAGAGCACTTGCAGACGCCTCCATGAATTCTCCTTGTTGATCACGTGCCTCTTCATGGGCAAAATATTGCATCCAAGGGGTAGAGGAAGTTCCCTTCACATTACGACGTGCTTATTCGGCCGACCAAGAAGATTGGCTTTGTGAGCCGAACATTCAGTCAACAATATTTGCTCATATCGACGGAGCGCCATGGCCCAGAATTGGAATTCTGCTGTTCGGAGTCACTCAATGAACGTCGTGCAAGATTCTTCATGCAATTTGAGGGTGTGGAGGGGCGATTTACTCGCCCCCCCACGACATCAGAGTGCATCCCATCCCCACTCATTGTCTCCACCTCATGGTGTTAGTGAATCATCATCCTGACGTTTTGCAACTTCTTCGACACGTGCTTCTATGGCTCTGTCGAGATCATTAGACGCTGCAATCTCCTTTTGCATGTACATCCTGGCTCCCGATTGGAGGACACTAGCAAGATCCTCGCCTCTAAGTGCACAGAATCGATTTAGAGTTCTGGACAAATCTGCTCCTATCTTCAACTCAACCGTATGCGAGGAGATATCCGTTGTAGTGAGAAACCGGCGAACTGACTCACGAACAACATCTGATCTGTTTCTGAAACCATCTGTTCCGACTCTCTGATCGAGACTCATAATCTGCTCTTCAGAGAGCCTGATTGAGATGAGGGCGGTCGGAGCGGGCATGTCGTTCGTATCCCGTCAGAACCACGGCAGGTATATCAATGTATCACAATTGTCATACAATTGTAAAACAATATGCTGACCGTTTAATGACTGGATTGAAGTGTCAAACGTCGCACGACCTGATGTGAAGGTGATCAACGACGCCATACATGGCGATTTTTCCATAGGTGGTGTGAGGGAAGAACTACTTGCCACTCCAGAGGTAAACAAACTCAGCCACATAAAGCAACTTGGACTTGCCCATCTCGTATTTCCCGGGGCTCATCATACACGTTTCGAGCATTCCCTGGGCGTTTCCCACGTGGGTGGAATGATGTCTGAATCGATAGGCCTGGATGAACAAGAGAAAGAGATCGTACAAGTTGCTGGCATGCTGCATGACGTTGGCCATGGCCCCTACTCTCACACTCTCGAGCACATTCTGCATAGCAGGGGTGGGAAGGACCACATGAGCATAACAGAGGGGATAATCACCGGATCGTACGACGTTGTCACACCCTCTGAGAGCCCTTCAGTAAGTCCTCGACCATCCATACCTGAAATCCTCGAGCGATATGGCATGGATCCCAAGGAAGTCTCCAGTTTAATCCGGGGGCCCGACGCATCAGGCACTGAAAGAAGCCTATTCGACTGGAATGAAGGCAGTTCGGAATTTGTTTCGGAGGATGTCACACTTGCAAACATGGTCCACGGGCCCGTAGATTGCGATCAGATCGATTACCTACTAAGGGATGCCCACTTTACAGGGGTCCGACATGGGTCCATAGACCATAGAAGACTGATCAGATCATTGAGAAGGAGCGGAGGAAATGTTGCAGTCGACGAAGGGGGATTAGCTGCATTAGAGGGGATGTTGATGGCCCGCGG
>JAZANC010000011.1:0-8606 GCA_036228805.1 Thermoplasmatota archaeon | reverse complement strand
TAAGAAGATCACGAAGACGTCTTTGGGACGAGGCGGAGAGTGCTGATAAGGCAGCATGTCACCATACTTTGCGAGAAGTCCTCCTAGTTACTTGTAGGATAATGGCTCCGATAGCGCCATTCATGCCTGATAGAATACACAGGGACTTGACAGGCGCATCCGTACACCTCGCAGATTGGCCTTGCGGTTCCGAGACCTTGGATAGCACATTGCCACCTCGGGATGCAAAACTGGAGTCTCGTATGGCCCTCGCCAGAAACTTAGCAGAGGCAGGCCGCAGAATAAGGGTAGAATCATCTCGTAGACAGAGACTGCCGTGCAGGAAAGGTTGGATTGTGGGAGATGTAGACGTAGGGGATTTGAAAGACATACTTTCGGAAGAACTCAACGTTGAATCTCTGGAGAATGAAGACGATCTAGAACGATTCCAAAAGATAGAACTCAAGCCCAACAGAAAAAGCCTCGGAAGAAAGTGCACCTCAGACTTGCCTGCCGTTTTGAATGAACTCTCGGAAATTGATCCAGACTCATTCTTACTCGAAATACAGGCAGGAATCGCACATCTGGCGGGTTATCCGATAGACATGGGCGATGTAGAAATCAGAAGAGTCGAGAAAGAAGGCTTTGCGGCAATGACTGTAGAGAGCGGAGGTAAAGATGTAACTCTCGTCCTAGACATGTCTCTTGATGGCGCATTATTATCGAAAGGGCTTGCAAGAGACATAATACGCCGAGTCCAAGCCAGGAGAAAGGAACTTAATCTAAGGATTGAGGCATCAATCTATCTAGAGGTGTCACTTTCTGAGGGCTCGCCTGAATTGGCAGAGGATGATTGGGAGCACATACTCTCTGAAACAAGGTCGATATCAGGACGTATGTCCGATGACCAATCTTCCATGGAATCGTCTTTCGAATTGGATGGGTCGATTATTGGATTTACAGTCACTCCATCCGAGGATTGAATCACTCCCTCCCCTCCCCCGTGACATGAAGCAAGTGCTTGAGGGTGTGAAGGTACTCGACCTGTCAAGAGTTCTAGCAGGCCCTTATGCTGCACAGAACCTCGCAGACCTGGGGGCGGACGTACTCAAGATTGAGGCGCCTTGGGGTGACGATACGAGAGGGTGGGGCCCCCCCTTCACGACTGGTTTTGATGGGGAAGACGTGGCCGCATATTTCCTTTCATGCAACCGCGGAAAGACGATAGTCAGGATGAATCTCAAACATGATGGAAAGAAACTTCAAGATCTGGTTGCTCAGGCAGATGTGGTTGTAGAAAATTTCCGTCCAGGAACTTTTGACAGACTAGTTGGAGAGCTTCCGGATGACACGATATTATGCTCGATATCCGGATACGGAGCCACTGGACCAAGATCTTCGGAACCAGGCTACGACCTATCGCTACAGGCTAGATCAGGTATCATGTCCATCACTGGGGAAGAGGGACGCCCCCCCGTCAAAGTCGGAGTAGCTTGGATCGATGTCATAACGGGCCTCCACGCTACATCCGCCATATTGGCCGCACTCTTTCACAGGGAGAGAACTGGAATGTGCCAGCGTATAGATATCAGCCTCTGGGATTGTGCCATTTCTGCACTTGTGAACCAAGCACAGAACAGGATTTCATCGGGAAAAGAGCCGCAGCCCATGGGGAGCGCACATCCCAATTTGGTCCCCTATCGTGCCTTTGAAGCATCAGATGGGTGGTTTGTATTGGCAGTAGGAAGCGATACGCAATGGCAGCAGATGGCCAAATCCCTCGAGATCGATAGCCCAAAATCATGGTCCACAAATTCAGGGAGGGTGGAAGACAGAATCGCGGTAGAGAGGGTTTTATCGAAGATATTTTTGAACGACACAAGAAGTCATTGGGAGAATTTACTGGAGGGAATACCCTGTGCGCCAGTAAACACAATCGGACAAGCATTGCATGATGTGCAATCCGTCGCAAGAGATGTACTGTGGAATGTCCGGGGCGTGCAGACTCTAGCAAACCCGCTCAGAGGCATGTCTCTAACACCTGCAAAGCCAGGCCGCGCTAATCAAACATCTTTCAACATAGACACAAAAGAAAACTAATAGAAACCGCACGAATGGATCATGGATCTAATTTCGGAATATTCGTTATGACCTTTTTTAAAATTAGAAACATGAGAGGAATCAGAACAAACCAGAATATCAAGAAAGAAATCCCAATGTATACTGAAACTAAGGAACTTCCTCCTGACATTTCATTCAGTAAAATGAGTGATATGACTAGTGCAAAGATCGCATATTCGTATAATGATGCCATAATGCCTATCGCTTGAGCCATTGAAACAACATCTCCGTGACCACCACACACAATCCACACTATATCATTTACAGACTTCATTGGTAACTCATCATATACTGATTCATGGCCCCATCGATATGTCCGATACATCCGCCGTGGATTTATTCAGTGAGTGGGCCAAACTCGACCGTGACGAGGGCATGGAGAAAGGCCATTCATCCAGCGTCAATCGGATTATTTCCGCAGTCAAGAGACGACTCCCTTCTGAATTCACTGCTATAGACGTAGGATGCGGCAATGGATGGGCTGTTCGCAGGCTAAAGAGCATGCAAAGCTGCATATTCGCCTCAGGTGTAGATGGTTCTGAGAGGATGATAAGCAAGGCTCGTTCGATAGACCCGGAAGGAGAATATGTATGTGGCATGCTTCCAGAATGGTCTCCTAATAGTCCAGTAGACCTGGTCCTGAGTATGGAATTCCTATACTATCTGGAAGATCCTATATCGTTTTTCAAGACACTACACAAGAAATGGATATCATCTGGAGGATCTATTGCCGTGGGAGTGGACCACTATCTGGAAAATGAGTCTAGCCTTGATTGGTCCGAATCCCTTGGCGTGCATATGACAACCCTCTCGACAGAAGCATGGGAAGAGGGTCTCAAGATGGCTGGTTTCCAAAATATCGAGAGCTTCTTCGCAGGACCCAGAGAAGACTGGAATGGCACACTAGTTTTGATTGGCACCAAACCCTAAACAAATCATTCAGGATTGAATTTAGAGTCAAGGATGTCGATTGTCGACATTATCTCGTCCGTTATCTCGAAGAGAGAGTTGTCCTTGGTGTAGATTAGTAGTTTCTCGCCATCGTCACTTGCCTGATAGGCGCATATGGCATCAATTCTTATTCGTGTTATTCCGCCTTCAGTTGTGACTTTAATCCAATTCGACATGAATCCGGCCGCAATCGGTTCGGAATATAATCTATATCCAACTTTGTAGTGAAGAATATCCGTGCATTAAACTCTCTAATTTGTATATTTCGATGCATGATTTGAATTCACTTATGACTAATGAGTCAGGGGGAGCGTCATGGAGCATTTGTTTGAGTCGGATGCATACATGGTCCGACAGAAGGTGATGAAAATCCTTGGAGAGGAGTTTCATATCTACTCCGATGAATCCATGCAGAGCATGATAGGATATTCAAAGATGGCAGCATTGAAATTAAAAGAGGATATCAGAGTATATTCGGATGAATCTAAGTCTTCGGAGCTTTTGATAATCAAGCAGAAGGGTATCCTAGATTTCACAGGCGGCTTCAGCATCGTTGACGGACAGACTGGCGAATCCCTAGGAACACTAAGGCGAAAGGGAATGAAGTCCATCATTAGAGACTCATGGGTGCTCATGGACCAGAAAGAAAATGTGGTTGGGTCACTAGGTGAAGAAAGCGGAGGACTGGCTCTTATCCGCCGCTTTATCCCGTACCTTCACATATTATTCCCCCAACAATTTCACTTGAGGGTAAATGGGGCCAGAGGTACGGTAAAATACACGCAGAAGATGAATCCATTTGTCCATAAATTGTTGGTCAGCGGCGTCAAATCATCAGGCATAGACCCGAGAATAGCCGCAGCCGCTGCAATTCTCCTCATAGCTATAGAGGGAAGACAGAATCAGGCCGGTTGAACATAAACCTTCAATCTCTGGAATCGGCCTTCTTCCTCCTCCTTGAACGGCCCTTATTCCCTCTTCGACGTCTGTTGTTACGCTTGCCTCCGTTCTTATTCGAGCCCCTATGGCGATTACTTTTCCGAGATCTCCTTGCCCTCTTGTTGTTGCGGGAGGGACGTTCTCGCTTCTCTTCTGATTTCTCCGGAGGAACTAGGACAAACTCTCTCTCATCCAAGATTTCAGGTTCTGGGTTTGTAATTTCACACTTTATGCCCACCTGACTCTGTATCCTTCGATACTGTCTGTTCTGAGATCTTTGTACGAGAGAGACTACTGTCCCAGTAGACCCCGCACGAGCGGTCCTCCCACTTCGATGCTTGTACGCCTTTCCATTTTCAGGGGGGTCGTAGTGAATAACGCATCCTACATCATCTACATCAATACCTCTGGAAGCCACATCGGTTGCTATGAGAACTCGTGCACGACCTGTGCTGAACTTTCTCATTGATCGATCTCTCTGGTTTTGGTTCATCCCGCCATGAAGAGTGGTATTGGATGAGCCCAACTCATCCATCTGCTTGCCGAGTCTGTTAACTCCTGCTCTAGTCTTACAGAATATGATGCTCCTGCCGCATTTCTCGGTAATATATGCCGATAGATCCGCTTTACCTCTAGATTCAACTTTCCAGAATATATGCTGCATACTATCCATGCTGACTTCTTCAGGCCCGATACCGATTATAGCGGGATCATGCTGGTACGAATCTACTATCTCTTCCACATCATCGTCTAATGTCGCACTGAAGAGAATTGTCTGTCGATTCGGGCTACACTCGTCAAGTATAGAGCATACAGGCTCCATGAAACCCATATCTGCCATTCTATCTGCTTCATCAAGAACTACAATTTCGACATCATCAAGACACAAAGCACCCCTGTCGAGGAGGTCAATCAATCTGCCCGGGCAGGCCACTAATATCTCTACGCCCCTATCCAATTTCCTCAATTGCCCACGATATGGAGTCCCCCCATATACGGACAGTATGTCCAGGCCTGCTGAACGGGCAAGTGGGTGGAGAACGTTACGAATCTGCTCTGCAAGCTCCCTCGTAGGTGTTAGAATAAGTGATGTAGGCCTCCTTGACTCTGCCTTGGCGGTTCTAGATATCATCGGCAATCCAAATGCAAGAGTTTTCCCTGAGCCCGTAGGGGCCCTGCAACAGATATCTCTCCCTAGCATCGCATCAGGTATTGCTTCGCATTGTACTTCGAAAGGCTCCGTAAAACCCTCCTTCTCAAGAGCAACGACCAAACCAGGTTCGATCCCTAAATCTGCAAATCGAACCAAGATATTCCTCTGTCTCGCCCGAAACCCTATCCTATTTAGTATGGGAGTAGGAAAAAATGCATGACTGCTCATCACAGCGAGTCAAGAGTCACGCCAATCCTTCGTAAATGTAGTAAAATCCACTAGCCATTATACCTATCATCACGCCCACATGAATTAAGTTCGATTTTAGAGAAACGAGCCATTTTTTCCCTATTCGCGCACCTAATATCGCCGATATTACCAGGATTGAGCATATTTGCGCATGAGCCATCAAATCCTCACTACGAAATACCAGATACACGGGTATCCGCGAAAGATCCACGCAAAGTGCAAGGATACTTGCAGTTGCTGCATATGCCATCTTATCTGGCAAACGACGAGTCAGAAACATCGCACGGAGTGCACCTTGGTGGCCTGATAGGCCACCCATAAATCCGGAACCAAAGCCTCCCACCCTATCATTCGCCTCCGGTATTCTGTAACCCGTCCACCTCTCTGAGAGCGTGAGTAGGGGCAGAATCACCAGAAATACCCCCACGACGACCAGCAGAGGATCCTGTGAAACTTGATTCTGCAATCCTGCACCGGCTATTGCTCCCAATACCAACCAAACACCGTAGTGCTTGAACGCTGAGAAATCTATCCATTCCCACATGCTCCAGCATTTTGCAGCATTGTGCGCGCCGTGCACCACTGCTACAATGGCTATTGCTTCATGAGGCGGCATGAATGCCAACACGAATGGAGTTAGCATTGTAGATAGTCCAAAACCAGCAGGAACGGTTAGAGCCGCTGCTATGAAAGCACCTACTGCTATAACGATGATTTCCAATATTCACGACCCGCCTGTATTTTTTATCCCTGTAGGAATCCATATTCTAGGGGCAGTAATGTTTCAACTCCAAAAAGAGGGTCCGGATCACTCGAATCATGATATGCGATCACGGCACCGCCGTCCGGGAGAATTCCCATCGAGGCGAAATCAAATCTTATGTCATTGCCCGCCCCGCTTGTTGAATCTAAATCGCCAAGACCAATATTCGTTCTAAGGTCCGGTTCGAGTGATTCAGAATAGTCTCGAACATGCCACGATACATCGATATCCGGTCCACTGGACGATTGATACCTCACATTAAGAACAAATAAATCGTGAAAACCATTGGAATGAAACTCCCATTCCTCCAATTCCGACGCGACCCCTGAAAGATCGTATGTCTGATTATCCCACATCTCTCCGCCGTCTGAAGATACCATGTGTGTTAGGATTATGCCGTTTGCTCGAACACAATGGAGGATTCCGCTGGAATCAAATGAGCAATATTGAGATGGAAGAGATGACCCATTCATCGTTACCCCTGTCCACCAATTCAGAGAAGTATCCAGATAGGCATCATCCCCATCGACAAAATAATCCGGGAAGTACAGGCCACCTGAAGGGACAGGGAATGCACGCATTTCTTTGTGGGGTTTGGTGTAATCCCACTCGTTTCCAAGAGGTCCGGGCATTAGATCGACTTCTATTTCAGGCAGGTCTGAATCTCTGTCCGGGAATCCGAAGTAGTCGTAGTTCAGCCCATCTGTGGAGATCTGCCCACCAACATTTTGCACCTGATGCCAGAAGTTTGAGATTACCAAGCTAGCATAGGGCCCATTCCCATATAACCCGCCACTGATCGGTCCAATCACCTCTACTTGCCAAGATCTGT
Organism: Thermoplasmatota archaeon; assembly: GCA_036228805.1. Taxonomy (GTDB): domain Archaea; phylum Thermoplasmatota; class Poseidoniia; order Poseidoniales; family Thalassarchaeaceae; genus MGIIb-N1. The sequence goes on along the minus strand of JAZANC010000011.1, from coordinate 1,619 downwards.
CATAGAATGGCTCCGGAGTCCTATTGAAACACCAACTCCACTCTTCATCATCTGCATCGTAGAAGAACGCATAGAACTGATCAGCACCCGATGTTGAAGGATAGGGGAACCACCCCATGGCAATCAGATCGCCGTTGGTGGCCTGCACTATGCTGCCTTCTCCAAGCCCTTCTTGACCGGGAACTGTCGGTTTAGGCTCTAAACACCCAATTTGAGAGAACACTGAAGGAACATACTCCTGCCATGTCCTCCCCCTATCTTCTGACCAGGTAGGATACTCCCCGCCGAAATTCAGTATCCAACCTTCCTTGGTCATTGCAAGATAATGCTCGCAGCAGTTCCCCCCTTCTTCATTTCCAAATACTGCCCAGTTCGACTCGCCTATGGAGTCATTATCGAAAGCATATGCGACTGAAAAGTTACGAATATCATCGAGCCCCTCAAGTGAGAGCTGAGTAAGGCCCTCGTCCCACATTGCAATATTCTCTGACTCTCCAGAATCCTCGCCGATACAGCCCGAAAGTACCATTGCAGACAAGAGCAGGGCTGTCGTCCATTCCCTCATTATCTTCGACTCGTAACCCGACACTAATGGAAATTTTGCTACTACGCAGCCTTCAGAATGTTATCAATCGTAAGATGATTTGATATCCCGCCTCATCGCCTAGCGAATGTGAACCGAGCAGCCGCATTCACCATGGCCCTACTTCTTCTTCAACTAACGACTCCAGTAGTCGCACAGGATAACGAACCAAGAATAATCATCACCGAGGTCTACGTATCGCCTAACAGCGCTGATTATGATGGCATCGATTGGAACGGGGATGGGGAGATTGGGAGGTACTCTAATCAATTTATAGAGCTGCATAACCCTGGAAACGAGCCAATTGATGTCGGAGGTTGGTGGCTCGATGATACTCCCGGCGAAGGCTCGCCAGCATGCTCTATCGGTTTCGGCACGGTAATCGAGCCAGGAGCATATGTCACCTTTTTCCGGGCACTAACCAGGATCGAATTAGATTACTTCGAAGGCGACTCAGTCACGCTTTCAGATAGCTCAAAAGCAGTCGTAGACAGCATGGGGTATTATGGCCCTCAGACGTGGGAGGGATCCCCTTATGCCATTGGAAACTCGTCATACGGTATTTCCTTTGGCCTGGATTCTAATGGCATTTGGTCTCAAATAAGTTCGGGCCCGACCCCAGGCGGACCAAATGACGAACCTTGGGTTGGAACCAATCACTTGCAGGGGTCTTGCTATGGAGTCAGAGACGATGTCCACAGTGGTTCGTACATACTGGAAGGCAGGATAGTCACCATGGAGGCCGAGGATTCTGTTATCGACCAAGGTCGAATACTTGTCACTGACGGGATGATAGCAGCGGTCTGGGATGCTTCATCGCCGGCACCCGATGCAGCAGAGGGAGTAACTTCCATCCCCACCAGCGGGACAATATATCCCGGATTCATAGACCCTCATAACCATGCGAAATACAACTTGATACCATTGTGGGACCATGGTACTGATGGTTGGGATAATCGATATCAATGGCAGTCTTATTCGGGATATTCGGATGCCAAGGATATCGGTTGCTCTCTATATGACTCATCAGCGATGA
>JAZANC010000010.1:0-2731 GCA_036228805.1 Thermoplasmatota archaeon | reverse complement strand
TCCATTGGCGACGTCTATGCATATCATCGACAACTCGTCGTTAGTTGCTAATTTCCTTTTCAGGAGCTGGAATGAATCCTCAGTGGACCCACAAGTCACTGCGACGTATCTGGCATCCACACCGTCTGCCCACGCTCTCTCAAGATCTTTTACAGAATAGAATTTCTGTAGACAAGTCATCATATTGTGATTTTGGAGAACTTTGGCAACATCGAAGACTCCTGTAGTATCCATATTAGCTGCAGATACAGGTACTCCTTTCCATATCCTACTCGTGTGCCTGAAAGAGAACTCCCTCTCCAGCGTTACATCTGATCTTGAAACCAACGTGCTTCTCTTGGGTCTAATCATTACATCGTCAAAAGCCAGCTTTATTTCGCCCTCTATTCTCATCTAGACCTTACTATTCGAACGAAGCACTACTTTTGAGTTTGTTGACTAGAAATTAGCCTGTTAATTATTCTGAAAAGACAATCTAGATGTGTAATTTTTAGGTGTTGCTGGGCACACTCGCTTTACCTGAAAACCCGCTTTTTAGCCTCCTAAGCGCATTTCACACCCTCTCCAGTTATATACTCTTCAATTCGAAGAACGTCCACTCGTGATACGAGGAGATGAATAAAATGGAAATGGATATGAATGCAATGAAAGCAGAAGTCGGCGGTGCCTTTGTACTGTCGTGGATGGTGTTTGGCATGGGTCTGAGCACGATAGAGGGAGCAGCCGCTCTCGCTGTTGTGTGGATGGCCTTCGCAGGCGCGCACGTACTGCCGATAGTGACCTGGTGCAACATGATGACCGGCGATCTAGGCGACGTCGAAGGCAACTGGATGGCGAACGGCATGCGTCTAGTGGCACAGATGGTCGGTGCCCTACTGGCCATACTGATGGTAACCGAGTTCGGCTCATGGGATGGGCCAGACTGGACTGTAACAGATATGTGGATTACCGACATAGCGGACCACCTGTGGACTGTAATCGGAATGGTAGCTGCTGGTGCGGTATGGTGGCAGGTCCACACCAGGTGCGAGAGTGCTTGGGCTAGTGCATTCGGTCTGATGGCTCTTGGCGGTGCTATGACGTTGACCGGGGCCCATGAGATGGGATCCTCTCTTGCAAGCGCAGGCGATGGTATCGTGGACACGCTCGCCAATTGGATCTTTGATGGTCTATTCGTCGGTGTTGGTGCCTTGGTAGGCGCAAAGATCGACGAAATGCTCTGATTAACCGGGCATTTGTGACTTACGTAAGCAGGCTGGGGGGGCAACTCCCCAGCCTGTCAATCAATATCTCTAGCGCAGAAGATGCTTCTAACAGTCATTCAGAGTCACGGTCGTAAGGCTCTATGTTCTGCCATTCGGAGGAGTCCGAGCGTGCTACGATAGCATGTACCCATTCGTCCTCTGAGCAGTTGAAAACCTCGTGTGGCAGCCCGGGTTCTATGTAGAACATATCCCCTGCACTGTGTATTACGGACTTTCTACAACCTGGCCCATATTCGTGCCTAACACTCCCCTTCAAGAGAAATATCATCACATCGAAATCTACATGGATATGGGCCTTTGCTATTCCACCGGGAGGAATATACGCTCTGTTCATGGAAAGTCCAGTTGAGGGAGTATTCTTTCCAGACAAACCAGCACCATATTCGATGTTATTCCATCCGCGTATCTTCTCTACATCTCGAAGGCTCCAGATGCCACCTTCATCGGTTACGAATTTTCCAAGATCTAACTGTTCCCCCGTTAGTGCCAATTCATCCTCTTTCATGGCCGATATGGTTGTATGGTGGGCAATAATGGTTATTGATACCAGTAGAAGTTCCTTCGGTCAAGCATAAAAGGGACCGGCATGTCGCAAGCGCATCAGGTGTTCTGTGATGAGTGATAGAGCAGTAATTTGTACTTCTTCCGGAATTCCACTTGTTGAGCCCAAGGCTACCTCTTTTCCTTGCCCAGTATGCGGTGAGCCAATCGGCCGAAGCGAGAGATGCAGGGATCAGGGCGTCCAGTACAGATGTCCAAAATGCTCATTTGAAGGACCGTGATGTTGGGGGGATTCTATGGGACAGGTCGTTGTTAAGTACAAAATTACGTTAAATCAACCCGAGGACGAACGTCCTGATTATGATGGAATCGCAGCCAAGATATCCGTTTTAGAAGAAGTTCAATCCATTTCAATAAAGCCACTGGCCTTTGGCATGATGTTCATCGAGATAGATGTTGTTTTGGGGGAGGGCGAGGGAATCGTCGATGGATTTGAGGACAATATTCGTTCAATAGACCCCCTTATATCTCAGATAGAGGCCCTTGAGATGGGTCGCCTATAAGATCAATAATGGTCCAACGGAGATCTCATGAACTCCCGCATGAGTACTGTGGCGTAACTTCCAGGCGGAAGGACAAATCTGAGTCTTAGACAAGCTCCATCAGGGTGCCAACGGTCTCCATCTCTAGGTCCTTGATCCCACCTCTCTGAAAGATCATCGTCGGGGACTGGAGGGGCCTCTTCCACAGAGAAGTCGGTAAAAGGGACTGCTAGAGATCTGCGCGTTCCATTTGTGGATAGTCTAGGAATCTCCGGAACCATCCATTCTATGCCATACAATCCTGCAGATTTCATGCCTTCTGCCTCATGCCGCCCCGCTTCTCCTTCTGCGAGAATAACGCTGCTACCTGGAAGGATGCCTGTTACTGCTACCCTCCCCCTCTCAGCATTCTTGGTGCAGCGG
>JAZANC010000009.1:0-5208 GCA_036228805.1 Thermoplasmatota archaeon | reverse complement strand
CCCGGCTCTGATATCCCAGTCATGACAATTCCTCCATTGCTTTAGCAAACTGTTCGTCATTTGGAGCAGCCCCGTGGAAAGCAGGATTGTCCTCCATGAAGGATACTCCTTTCCCTTTCACTGTCGCCGCCACAATGGCAGTCGGTTCTACACTCGCTTTTGCCTCGGAAAGGGCAGCTACGATATCATTCATATCATGTCCATCAATCTCAATAATATTCCACCCGAATGAACGGAATTTGGAAGCAATGTTCCCGACTCTCATCTGCTCATCCACGAAATTATCATTCTGTATCCTATTCCTATCTACTATGGCGGTTAGGTTGCCAACTTCTAGATGGGATGCAGCCATTGCAGCCTCCCATATTTGCCCCTCTTGTATCTCGCCATCCCCTAACAACACCCACGTATGTCTATCAGATAGATCGAGCCTGGCTGCAAGTGCGGATCCAAGTCCGAATGAGAGACCCATGCCGAGACTCCCAGCAGAAAAATCAACGCCATCTGTCCACTTTCTGTCGACATGACCTTGGCATACAGATCCGAGTGACCTGAAACCATCTAGGTCCGAATCATCAAGAACTCCCACATCCCTCAGTATCGAGTATACGGCGGGACTGGCATGCCCTTTGCTCATGATGAATCTATCACGATCTTCCCAACCAGGGTTATCCGGATCGAATCGCATAACGCTTCTGTACAGGCCTACAAGAATGTCTATACACGATAGTGAGCCACCTGGATGGCCGGATTGAGCCTTGTATACCATTTGGACAATCCTTCTCCTGCACCTTGATGCAGATTCATTCAACTCCCCTATGGCGTAACCCTGCATGCGTCAACGTAGTTCTATTGGTCCTTATTGGTTCCCTATCGTTTTGGGTGCTACGGAGTTAGCCACTCAGTTATAGATGGGGGTCTACGCAGGCTTATCATGCACGACTACAGCGGTGCTATGCCGCTGGAAGATGCCACGACCCATTTAGAAGGCAATGATGCTATTGATCGGGCTCGGGCAATCATTTCCAAAGGGGGGCGTATCGATGCCGATTTGGGGCTGTCACTGTATAAGAACGCCCCATTAATGGAACTGGGTGAATTAGCCCACTCGGTAAAGAAGAAAATGCATGGAGATAAGATCCATTTTAATCTGAATCTACATGTGAATACGACCAATATATGCGTCCTAGCTTGTAGATTCTGTGCGTTTAGGAAAGGCTCGAAGCATGAAGATGCATATGATCTTTCAATTGAAGAGTACCTAGATCGAGTACGCCCATATTCAAACTCCATTGACGAAGTACATTCCGTTGGTGGTCTACACCCTGAATGGACTATTGAGCACTATGAGGAACTGTACAAAGCGATGAAGAAAGAATTCCCGCATATCACGATCAAGTCTCTAACTGCAGTTGAAGTCAAGCATATTTCAAAACGTACAGGTATCACAATACCTCAAACTCTGACTCGTCTAATGGACGCAGGTTTAGATGCTCTTCCCGGGGGTGGCGCAGAAATCCTTGTAGATTCTGTGAGGGATAGGATATGTAGAGGCAAGGAATCCAGCCTCGAGTATCTTTCAATCCACAGATCGGCTCACAAAGCAGGACTCCCGACGAATTGTACCATGCTGTTTGGTACCGTTGAGACACTTGAGGACAGAATCACCCACCTGGATTTACTTAGGAAGTTACAGGATGAGACTTCCGGATTCCAATGCTTTGTACCGTATCCATTTCTACCGGATAGAACAAGATTGCCTGAGGCCAAGATACCAAGTGCTGAAGAGGTAATCAGAACAATTTCAATATCCAGGTTGATGCTTGATAATATTCCTCATTTGAAGGCATACAGAATGAATATTGGAGACGATCTAGCCTCTATCGCGATTCTCAATGGAGCGGATGATCTCGATGGTACTGTTGAAAGGGAGGAAATCATGCATTCTGCAGGTTCCAACACCCCTCTCAACACCGGCATGGACGGCCTAATACGAATGATTGAGTCTACGGGGCAAGCTGCGGTTCAAAGAAATACCACGTATAGTCGATTCAAATCACACACGTTGAAAAACCGTTCAGAACCGAAGAGGCTGCCAGTAGCGAGGTGAAATTGTGTGGAATAGAACCATAGGACGTGTTGCCTTCACAAATTGTGATCCTTTGTATCATAATCTTTCAGAAAGATGGAGAATATTGCCAGCACCCCCCTCATGGTTGACAGGCCATGTAATCCGAAGAGATTGCCTCATGGCCCCCATTCCCTCTGCCGATTTCGCAAAGCACAGCGACATACTACGTCTTGTAGGCGATCTGGGAATTGTCTCAATGGGGCATGTCGGAAGCGTACTTCTATTCGGTGATCGACCCCCCGATCATATGAGGGATATAGCATTCCCGACCGATTCTTCGACCTCAAAAAGACTGCTAAGATGGTATTTAGAAAAGCAAGGATTAGATCCTCGTACAATAGATCTAGGGCCAGATTTGGGTTCGATGCTCCAACAATGTGATGGAGCACTCCTCATAGGCGACAGAGCATTGAGGGCCGCTTCAGAACATCCATCTCTCGTTCAATTAGATCTTGGAGCTGAATGGACACGTTCAACAGGACTTCCAATGGTGTTCGGGGTTTTCGCAACCCACAAGTCATCTGATGATCAGGATATCTCGGAGGCTAAGACTGACCTAATCTCAAATTATAATGCCTTCATCAATGACGATCATAGGAGGGAGGAAGTAGTTCGAATTGCTGCTGATAAGATAGGGCTAACCCCCAGCAGAATGGACCACTACTTCCGCTCGGAGGTTTCCAATATACTCGACGAGGAATCTGTAGAGGGGCTATCACGCTTCCTCGTCGACGTTTGTGGGATGAATACCGGCTTAGTTCGAAGATGTATTCAATCAGTCACTTCGTAGTCTAAGGATTTTGATGCGACATACTCTAGCAAATCCATCGCAACTTCGCAGGATTCCGCAACAACAGGCTCCGGGTCGTCAACGAATTTCTCCAAGGTGGCTAACGCAGTCCTATCCCCTATCGCTCCCAACGCCTCAGCAGCCTCATGACGCACCATTAGGTCTTCGCCATGATCCTCTAGACGATTTATGAGATGAGGTACTGCTGCGGGATCTTGCATTTGCCCCATCACATATGCAATCTCATGCTTCAGGAGTGCGGATTTAGATGAATAAGCAGCTGCAAGTGCCTCAATAGCATCAACACCGCCGATATTTCTCAATGCAAAAAGAGCCCTCATCCTTTGAAACATTCTTTCACCTTCATCACATATTGTGCTCCTCAAGCTTGGCACCGACGATGTCTCACTCGCAGGTGCAGGATCGACTGAATCGAACTCGGATATCTCGGGCTTATCCATGTTTTATCGACCACGCGTCCTGCCTATGAAATCAATGGCTCGGGGATCGAAGCTCGAGTCTACCAAGCCGATTGCTTGCCCCTCCTCTAGAAATCTCATCACGGCCTCACGCCCATCATCGCCATAATCGATTGTTCGCTGATTGACATACATCCCTACAAACTTCTCGTTGGTTTCGTCAGATATTCCTCTCCCCCACTTTTTTGCGAATGATAGTGCGGATTCCGGATATGATATCGCATGTTCTATCGAAAGCCGTACGTCATTAGCGATATGCTCGCATATCTCTTGGCCATGGGATTTTAGCACGACATTCCCGCCAAGAGGTAGCGGTAGACCTGTTTTTTCATTCCACCAAACCCCTAGATCCAAGACAAGATGAACTCCTTCATCTTTCCAGGTCAGCTGCCCTTCGTGAATGATCAAACCATGGGTTGATTTTCCAGATGCTACTGAGGGTAGAATCTCGTCAAATGGCATAACCTCCACATCCACGTCACCTAGTGCAAGTCTCAGTGCCAGATAGGCGGAAGTGCCAAGTCCGGGGATAGCAATCGTGGATTCAGAGGCCTCTTCAATAGAGGATTCAGAGGTGGATATTATCATTGGACCATATCCCTCGCCCATTGAAGCGCCACAATTCATCAAGTAGTAATCATCGGAAATTGTCGGATAGGAATGTATTGAGACAGCGCTCACATCGTGTGCACCCTCGAGAGCTTGTTGGTTTAGCGTCTGTATGTCAACTAGGACGTGTTCGTACCTCCTATCGCCAGTGTCAATCAAGGATTCAGTCATGGCGTAGAACATGAATGCATCATCTGGATCCGGTGAATGACCGATGCTGTAATGAGTCGTCATAGCATAGACGATGTCGAAGTTGTATAAATTGCCTTGGCAGACGCCATAGCATCGCCATGATGAAGTATCTGTGTTTGCTGGACGAAACATGCCCGACCCAGAGAGGTTATCCACAGCAACCGGTCAACTCGGTCCAAAGTGTGCTAAGACTGGAAAGCCCTTGAAATTCTCAGAGGCGATAGTACATGATGGGGAGTATCTCTCATACGAGGCCTATCTGGAAGTCACGGGTGCAGAATCCTCAACGGAGCCAAAACCGGTTCCAGGTCTGAGGATGGAATGACGCCACCTTGATGGCCTTCCTTCTATTGGCTTCAACGTGGCGAAGGGCTGGAGTCGGATAGGTTCGAGGTTCGCCGACTTCTACAGGTCTATGGAACCGAGTGACATCTGGCTGCCACCCAGACTTAGACGACGTGAATGGATGTTCATGCCATGGGGTGACGGGGCGACTGATCGACATCGCTCATTTACTGATGCAGGGGCGCTTCATTCCTATCTTTGCCAAAGATTCCCCCACTCTTGCTTCCATTCAACGGCTTATTACGACGATCCATCCCAAAGGACGATGGCTGAAAAGGGTTGGAGGGGGGCGGATCTAATATTCGATCTAGATGGCGACCACCTGCATGGAATCAGTCCCACAGATTTTCCAAATCTGATTTCAGCTATACAAGATCAGACATGGTCCCTGTGGAATGACTTTCTTGAACCCGAATTTGGATTCAACAAGGACTATGCACAGTTTACTTTCTCAGGCCATCGGGGCTTCCATATTCATCTAAGAGACCCTTCTCTCTTTCATTTGGACTCGAATGCGAGAAGAGAAATCGTGACCTATATCCGGGGTGTAGGGCTTGAAATATCAACATCCCAAAGGGAAGATTCGGGTTGGTCAAGAAGATTGGATGAAGGTGTTGAAAGAATATCAAATATGCTTTCCGAAGCATCAACAGGAGCAAAGG
>JAZANC010000008.1:0-3652 GCA_036228805.1 Thermoplasmatota archaeon | reverse complement strand
ATGCCCTTGACCATAGTTTCCACAGCTACCCTCGCGAATGGATCAGCGTCAATACAAGCATCGAGTATTGAATCTGAGATAGCGTCACAGAGCTTATCTGGGTGTCCTGCAGAAACAGATTCAGAGGTTAATACACGGCCCATTATGCTAGGGGCGTCAGAACAGGTCCTTGAACCGCTCGCTGAATCAAGAATATACGGAGTCGCACATAGACTCATTTAGAACTACTAAACCAGAGTCACATGGCCCTGATGCCCGCTGCCGAGCAACACCTTGTATCGGATATCAAACTCGCTGATTTCGGACGCCGGGAGATAACAATGGCAGAGCACGAGATGCCCGGCCTAATGGAAACAAGAGCAAGATACGCATCCAAACAACCACTGTCAGGAGTCAGGATAACCGGCTCCCTCCACATGACCATTCAGACAGCCGTCCTGATCGAGACCCTAACCGCTCTCGGCGCACACGTTCGGTGGGCCAGCTGCAATATCTTCTCCACACAAGACCATGCCGCAGCCGCCATAGCCGCCTCAGGCGTACCTGTATTCGCATGGAAAGGCATGACCCTCGAAGAGTATTGGGAATGCACTTTCAGAGCACTGACTCACGATGGCGGCCTAGGCCCTCAACTAATCGTCGACGATGGTGGGGATGCGACTCTATTGATACACAAGGGCTGGGAACTAGAACACGGCAGCGGATGGGTCGAAGAGCCATCTTCATCGTCAGAAGAGGCAGTTATCAAGGCCCTTCTCGTCCGGATCCACGAAGAAGATAGCACGATCTGGACAAGGATGTCAGCCGACATAATAGGGGTATCTGAAGAGACGACTACAGGCGTGCTGAGACTCAACCAACGGGTTGATGAGGGCACACTCCTCTTCCCTGCAATCAACGTGAATGATTCAGTCACCAAATCGAAGTTTGACAATCTCTACGGATGCAGGGAATCGCTAGTCGATGGCATAAAGCGCGCTACGGACGTGATGATAGCTGGAAAGCACGCGGTTGTATGCGGGTATGGCGATGTTGGAAAAGGCTCTGCAGCAGCTCTAAAGGCACAGGGCGCACGAGTCACAGTCACTGAAGTTGACCCAATATGCGCGCTCCAAGCAGCAATGGAGGGATTCACTGTCGCCACTATCGAGGACACCCTTGGAGATGCAGACATATACGTGACTGCGACGGGGAATAGAGACGTCATAACGCTTGAGCACCTCAAGCAGATGAAAGACCAGGCAATCGTGTGTAATATTGGTCATTTCGACAACGAGATACAAGTCGAAAGACTGCAAAGTGACTCTGGAATAGGGCATCAGAACATTAAGCCACAAGTCGATCGATATGACTTCCAGGATGGCCACTCGATCTACCTTCTCGCTGAAGGCAGGCTGGTCAATCTCGGATGCGCCACTGGCCACCCCAGTTTCGTAATGTCGAACAGCTTCTGCAACCAGGTTCTCGCACAGATGGATCTCTGGAAAAACCGAGGCACTAAGGAGAAGAAGGTATATCTCTTGCCCAAGCATCTTGACGAGGAGGTTGCCATGCTTCATTTGAACCGAATCGGAGCCAAACTGACCAATCTCAGCGAGGAACAAGCCGAATACATCGGAGTCGACGTAGGCGGCCCATTCAAATCCGCCAACTACCGGTACTGAAAGTCGGACATCTTGATACCCTCCAAGCCACACCGGCCATTGTGAAGGCGCTCATCCCGCTACTGGCCACTGCCCTGATTTTGCTGCCACCGGTCACGGCGCACGAGGCGAAGGATTACACGATCCTCCTCACATCTGAGGGCACTTCACCAGCTTCTGTCCCGGAGGGGGTTTTGGTGACGACTGATCGACTGTTCTTCATGATGGTTGATAGCAGGAATGACACTCGACACATGGTCACTTTGGACGTCGATAATGATGGGTCCTATGACGGCCCGGATGATCTCTCGTCCCCATGGCTCACATCATCATGCGAACTCGATGAAGAAGGCAATAAAACAGATTCAGATTGCAAGGTCACATATACGCTAATATTAGGTCCTGAAAATGGCATACTGCCCGGTAATATATCATTATTAATTAAAATATATGAAAATGAGAATATCACGAATCACACATTGAATGCCTCTTTCACCGAAGATGTCCATACGCCGCCTCAGAATCTACAGTCCCCGGTAGATTTGCAGCCCGAAGCAGAGCAAGATGACGCTGCCATCACGGATACATGGCTCTCAAGATTGGCCTTGGTAGGGATCTTAGTCGGAATAACCATGGCGTTAATTTCAATCTCAGCACTGATCCGCGACAAAAGCAAACAAGATTGAATATTCCCTGCAAGGGATGCAATCAAGACCTACTTGTCTGTCGTAACCACAAGGGGCGCTTAGCTCAGCCTGGAAGAGCACCTGGTTTGCAACCAGGTGGCCGGGGGTTCAAATCCCCCAGCGTCCACCATTATGAACATGAAAAGTGACTCAGATGACTAACAAAAAAAATAACGGGAAATGATTAATTTTTATACGATAATTGACACTCACTCCAGGCAGATAACTTGGATTTTGATAAGGCCTTGAACCGTCTACCTTTCATCGATTCGTTTTAATACGGCAAAGCAGCGTATTCTATACATGCACGTAGCCATGCTTAGACGAACGGTTTTCTCCCGAGAGGATGTCTCAGGAAATAATCCCGAATTCCAAGGAGATAGGGCACATTCGACCCATGTCAGACCGCCGGTACTCCTCGGTCTGATTTCGATCATGATGATAATTCTAGTCAGCTCAACAGGCCAGGGTGGCGACGTGGAACTGAAAGACGGTGTGAAGGCTATGCACACTTGCTCTTGGTCCACCGGTGCAACTGATTCTGTGAACGAAGGCGTCACTGCGGTTGAAACGCTCTCAGCGACGTCGGACTCCTCAGGCACCTGCTCTTATTCGATAATAGGCGGTGCCGATTCAGGCGACTTTTCATTAAGCGGCGCTTCCCTAAGCTTCGGCACAGCACCAGATTACGAGAGTCCCGCCGATGCCGATAGCAATAACGAATATGTCGTCCAAGTCAGGGCGACAGACTCAGCAGACTCGGCCAACACCGACCTCACCATCACAGTCACAGTAAATGATTTGACTCTAGCAATCGGATCCGGTCAATCATTCGCCCTGTCTGAAACAGCATCCGACGGAGACTCTGTAGGTACCGTTACCTTGTCTGCAGATACTGCTGTCGCATGGTCTCTTTTGAGCAACGGCGCGGACGCTGACGGTGACGGGACCTCGCCATTCTCGATCTCCTCTTCGGGTGTAATCTCCCTCTCCGATTCAGGAGACATCAACTTTGAGACAACGACGTCCTACTCGCTGAACGTCCTAGCAACCAACTTCGACGAATCCGATATCAAGGGCGTCACGATCACAGTCACCAACATAGCACCAACCATTACCGACGATGATACAGGCACTGTCTCTGAGACAGCGGCCAATGGAGCCACTGTGGTAGATTTGGCTAACACAGGCGATGATGACGGAATTACCTGGTCGATAACTGCGGGCAACCTGAACCCGGACGGCGACGGCAACAGCGTGTTCGCGATCAACTCAGGCACAGGCGTCATCACCGTCAACGACGCCGACGACCTCGACTACGAG
>JAZANC010000007.1:0-5773 GCA_036228805.1 Thermoplasmatota archaeon | reverse complement strand
CTGCCTATTGGAGATTGGTTCGTCACAACGGCGATTCTTATGCCGGATCTACGCAGCCTAGCTACGCATCGAGCTGCGTGCGGGAGCAGTATGACTTCTGAGGGAGAGTTAACATAATTCTCAAATCCGACATTCAGCACCCCGTCCCTATCGAGGTATGCAATAGCCCCAGACCACGGTATTGAGTTTGGAAGGGGATGGAGTGTCAGAGGGGCATCGATCGGGACCCTGTCTCGACATGGGAGATGCTGCAACACACCCGGCGACTAATCCGGTTGTACAAAGCGCCTTCCTAGAAAATGGATGTTGGTATGTCAAAATTCGACTTTGACCTTCTCTTTCCTGCCTAATTTCCTACCAGTGTAATGAGTTTCTTTTCTGGAGTCAAATGGATTCATGGTATAATTCAACTTCTTGCTATATGTCTTGTAGAGCAGCAACTCCCATAGAAGTCCTTTGTTGCCTCCTGCTGATAGGAAGTCGCCTCCAGATACCCTCTTGATTTGGGCGATTACAAGTTCCAAGTCTTCTGAGAATCCCAATACTCCGGTCTCCATAACCACAAACGAGTTGTCGTCGAATGCTTTCCACGAGTCAATGTCGTTGATATCCATCTTATTGCACTCTTGACATCCGTATAGATCGATGGTGACATCGCCGTGCTCACTGTTTGGAAACATGCTGGACATGAAATGGAAGTAATTGCCACTGCAAGGGTCACCGATCATCATCAATGGCTTTCCTTTCTGTTTGGCGTATCCTGATGCTTCAGAAAACATTCTCTTTGTGCGGAAGTACCTCGCGATTGGTGATATGAGAATGCTTCTCAGAACCATGTCTCAAGTCTCCTTTCGGCATTGGAGGGAATATTCCACCGCATTGCGAAAGATGGTAATTGAAGGGGCGCGCCCGTGTTCAATATCGCCTTCTCTTGTCCAGTCAGGTGAGAGCCATGTGCTATGGTATGCCTCTGGATGGGGCATGAGCCCGAAGACGAGTCCCGTCGGATCGCAGACTCCCGCAATATTTCTCCAGCTTTGATTCGGAGAGATTGGGTAAGGGAGCACTTGATCTGTGGCCCCGGGGTATTCTGTCGACGGGTCGACGTACTTGGCCACGAGTTGGCCGGTCTGAGCCCATCGATCTAACAGTTCTCTATCTTTTGTGACGAATTTGCCTTCTCCGTGACGGACTGGCACTCTGATTCTAGTAAGCCCCTTAGTCCAAATGCATGGGCTTTTTGAGTCGAATTCGAGTGTCGCCCAGCGATTTTCATAATGGGCACTATCGTTGAGCGCAAGTGATGCCGTTTGAGTGAGTGTTACTTCTTCATCGCCTGGGAGTAAGCCCATCTTTACCAGCACCTGAAAACCATTGCAAATGCCAATTACTGGCTTACCAGCTCGCACGAAGCGTCTGACCTGATCCCGGAGGCCGAATCTCAGTCGGTTGCCCAACAACCTGCCGCTGCCTAAATGATCTCCGAAAGAGAAGCCCCCTGGAACAGCCATGATGTGATAATCATCCAGGTTGAGATCCCCGTTAACGAGCTTATTGACGTGTACTTTCTGTGGGTCGCCGCCAGCCATTTCGAAGGCTGCCATAGTCTCAGTTTCACAATTGATCCCGAATCCGGAAAGAACTGCAATTCGTGTTATGGTCATTGCGGGCCGCCCCCGTCGAGAGTTTCTTTCCATGCCTTTCGAAGAGTGCTCATTCGAGTGGAAATCAAAGGAGTGTCTCCATTGGTTATTGAGATAGTATCGCCCTCTTCAACAACGCCCAAGGAATAGCATGCGTGGCCTATCATTGAAGTTTCAAACGCCTCCTTATTTTCGGCTTTCACGCTTACGAGTATTCGGCCCAGAGATTCTCCAAACATGGCTCCCCATGGCTCTATCTGGTCGCAGTCGGACATGATTGCAGATATGTCAATCCGGGCTCCGGAATCTGAGCCGAAACAGCATTCTGAAAGTGCTACTGCTAATCCACCATCACTGCAGTCGTGAGCACTCGCGACGAGGCTCTTTTGCATCGCCGCTGTTAGAGCTCTGTACATCGCCAAATTCCGTGTCGTATCTATCTCTGGTACACGCCCCCCTATACCTGATTGGCCTTGGGTTTCGTCTCTGAGCATGTATGCAAGTTCGCTGGCTCCGAGTTCTTGGTGGGACTCTCCGCAGAGATATATCCTATCTCCTGGAGTTTTGAAATCACTAGACACGGCCTTTCGGACATCCGGATGATTCCCAATTAAACTGAATAGGATTGTCGGGGGTATGCTGATTTTTTCGCCATGCAATTTAGCATCATTCTTCATCGAGTCCTTTCCGCTTATGCATGGTAGTTTGTAGGCTCTACATACCTCGTCTAAAGCACGGTTTGCTCGGACTAGTTGAGCTAGTTTGTACCTGCCGTCGGGGGTCTTTTCCGATTCTACTGGGTCCGGCCAACAGAAATTATCTAGGCCTGCGATGAGATCCAAGTCGACGCCGACGCAGACCGCATTACGCAATGCTTCATCGATGCTGGCAGCAGTCATTGCATACGCATCAATATCGGAATATCTGGGGATGATTCCATTGGATATCACCGCGCCTTGTGTTTGACCTTGAATCGGGGCGATGACAGCAGCGTCACCAGGGGCGTCGTGATTGACCCCGCAGAACGGCTTGATCACTGATTGGGCGATGACTTCATGATCGTATGAACGGACCCACCATTCTTTGCTGGCGATGTTTGGTCTAGCTATGAGTCTCGAAAGTACTTCCCCCATCCGTGAAACTTCTGGAAGTATCAATTCCGCATGTATTGGGGGGGTCCATTCAGATTCCAGCTCTAATTGGGGACAACCGTCATGCAGAAATGAAATAGGCAAATGAGCGACTACGTCGGTTCCCATTCGAACAACAAATGCGCCTGAATCTGTGAATCTTCCGACCGCTGTTGCTTCGACCTCATGAAGTGCTGCGAGCAATTCGAATGATTCGCAATCCTCTGGTTTGACGCCCACAGTCATCCTTTCTTGAGATTCTGAGACCAGTATCTCCCATGGGCTCAGGCCTGTCTGCTTGAGTGGCACCACTGCGAGATCTAAATCTGCCCCCCCTGTCAATTCAGCCATCTCACCGACTGAGCTTGAAAGACCACCTGCTCCATTATCGGTGATGACTTGTATCAAACCCTCGTCTCTTGCTTCAATAATCATATCGAGCATTTTCTTCTGGGTGATTGGATCGCCGATTTGAACCGCTGAGCTCGGACTCTCTTCCGTCAACTCAAGGCTGGAGAAGGTAGCGCCGTGTATGCCGTCGAATCCGACTCTCCCCCCGACCATGTAGACGATGTCGCCAGGGGTGGGAGTTTTGTCATGCGATTCCCTTCCGTCGGGAAGGGTGCGGGGCATTATGCCAACTGTGCCACAGTAGACCAGTGGCTTGCCCAAGTATCTCTCATCGAAAATGATCGCGCCGTTTACTGTGGGTATTCCGGATTCGTTCCCACCGGCTCTGACTCCTGCATGGACTCCACGGAATACTCTGGAAGGGTGGAAAAGCCCTTTGGGTATGTTTCCTGAATAATCTGGCGGACCGAAGCAAA
Source organism: Thermoplasmatota archaeon (assembly GCA_036228805.1). Lineage (GTDB taxonomy): Archaea > Thermoplasmatota > Poseidoniia > Poseidoniales > Thalassarchaeaceae > MGIIb-N1. Next base: position 2,173 of record JAZANC010000007.1, on the reverse strand, counting down.
ATACGTCTGTGTTTGCAATTGGTCTTGCGCCTAGCCCTGTACCAAGAATGTCTCTGTTGACGCCGACGATTCCAGTCATTGCCCCGCCGAACGGATCTAGGGCACTGGGTGAATTGTGGGTCTCGGCTTTCATACAGAGGCTCCAATTTTCATTCCAAGCAATAACTCCTGAATTGTCATGAAAAATCGAGAGTAGCCAATCGACTTCTTTCTGGATGTCCAGAGTGGGTTTCATGATATGTGTCTTGAATAACGAATCTATCGTTGACGATTCGCCGGTTTCAGTGTCTTTGTGATGGATCTTGGCTGCAAATATCTTGTGTGAACAGTGTTCTGACCAGGTCTGCGCCAAACACTCTAGTTCAGCATCAGTGGGTGCGTGTGGCGGTAAGCCTAATTCCTCCCGGGTTCGCCTGACAGCAGGGTCCCTGTAATGTGACTGTATTGCCTTCATCTCCTGTAGATTCAGGGCTAACAAACCCCTTTCACTAATTTCAAGCAATTCATTGTCGTCCACCTCTAAATCAACGGTTTCTGATTTGCGTTTTTTCTGGGCAGGCAAAATGGGGAATGGAATCAGATTCTCCATTCTTTTATCTGAATCTAAAATAGCGCATTGGTCGAGCATTGGATTATGCAACAACGCGATTATCGGTTCAGTGTCGGGAATGTTTTCCTCAAACCAGAAATGATATGAGATCGTTGAGGCCACATTCATCTTTTTTTCAGGGAATAGCGTTCTGAGCCCGTCTTCCGCTGCCATGGCTCTATTGTCAGTTACACCCGGCTTGAATCCGACTTGAATGGTGATGTCCGAATGACCAAGGTCGGGAAGAATGCCTGCTGCTATCGAGCCGTCGAGTGAGTAATGTTCTATGATCGGGTCCGAAAAGAGATTTTTCGCTGCGTTTTCTCTCTCTTCTTCAGTCAAATCGCCTTGAATGGTATAGCCCAAGCTGGTTCTAATTTCTTTCACGTTGATTTCGATTTCTTTTGGGAGTATTTTTTTCGTTGAAATCGCTCGACTATCGATTAGCCCAGAGCCGATTCTCGGAAGTACATCCACGCGCAGGACGTTGTTGTTCATCGATGGTTCCCGGCTGAGGGTCCGGCGGGACGCCCATCAACGATGCGCATGGATTGCTTCAGAAATCCATGCCGCCCATGCCGCCCATGCCGCCCATGCCGCCCATGTCCGCGCCGCCCGCTGGTGGATCGGGTTTAGGCTCGTCAGCGACTAGGGTTTCGGTGGTGAGGACCAGTCCCGCTATTGAACCGGCTGACTGAAGAGCGTTCCTGGTTACTTTTACAGGGTCAATCACACCTTCATCCAAGAGATCGACGTATTCCTTGTTCCTGGCGTTGTAACCAAAATTTTCTGAGTCGTTTTCGATGACTTTGGCGACGACAACGCTGGGTTCCTCTCCTGCATTCTCACTGATCTGTCTGAGTGGGGCTGAGAGGGCGTCATATACCGCTTGTACACCTATCGAATGGTCTCCTGAGCTCTTTTTGATGAGGGGGTTGAGTGCGTCCCTGGCTCTTAGAAGGGCCACGCCGCCGCCGACGACAACGCCTTCAGCCATGGCAGCGCGGGTTGCATTCAACGCATCATCTACTCTGGCCTTCTTTTCTTTCATTTCAGTCTCTGTAGCTGCGCCTATCCTAAGAACGGCTACACCGCCAGTCATCTTACCGATTCGCTTCTGCATCTTCTCTTTGTCCCACTTTGATTTGGATAGTTTCTCTTGGCTCTTTAGCATCTCAGCGCGTTCATTGATCGCTTTCTTGTCGCCCTCGCCGCCGACAAATGTGGTCTTGTTCTTGGCTATGATGACCTTCTCAGCGCCGCCGAGCGACGTTGGGCCCTGTGCTTTCAAGTCCGCACTCTTGTCTTTAGCGAGCACCGTTGCACCGGTTAAGATAGCTATGTCATCCAACAATTCACCCTGTTCGTCACCAAAGCCCGGGGCTTTCACCGCTGCTGCTTTGACGACCCGGCTGGCTACGTTCAGAACAAGTGTTGCAAGAGCTTCGCCCTCGACGTCTTTCGCTATGATGAGGAGCGGTCTCTTTTGCTGCATGCTGACTTCTAGGCTAGGAAGAAGGTCTTGGGCGCTGTTGATCGTTTGATCCGTAATCAGAATCATAGGATTTTCTAGAATTGCCTCTT
>JAZANC010000006.1:0-4485 GCA_036228805.1 Thermoplasmatota archaeon | reverse complement strand
GCTGACATGATGACCGATGCAGGAGTGGCTGAAGGCGCTCTCGCAGTATTCGGCATGACCAACGACTACGGCGCTGGCCTCGCTGACGCAGTTGTCGACGCATGGGGATCCGACAAGCTGTGCGACGTCGGTCGATACGACTACGCTGAGACGGACACCGACTTCTCGGCAGTTGCCGACCAGATGGCGGCTTCCACCACATGCACAGCCGTCTACCTATCGTCCTACATCGCTGACGCGGCCCTCATCATCGAGGCCCTCAACGACGCAGGATGGGAAGGACACATCTTCGGTGGGGACGGCCCTGCTGGAGAGGGAATGTACGATGAGATGGAGGACGACTCCCTACTCAACGGCATGACCGTCACCCAGCCTCGCGCAGGATCGAGCTTCGGCGACTTCAGCGAGCGCTATGACGCAAACGCTCCATCTGGCGGAATCAAGGCATACGACCTGACCACCTACGACGGCGTCATGATGGTCGGAATGGCTGCTGTGAACCACAACGGCGTATCAGCCGATGAGGGAATCGCAGCAACAGGAAACGGATACGAGGGCGCCTCCGGCGTCATCAACTTCCTCGACAACGGTGACATCGGCGGCAACGGATACGACATCTGCTCGTACGACGGCGTCGACCAGTACACCTGTTCGAAGTACTGGACTGCCGAAGGCGGCGTCGCAACCGCCTGAAACTGAGATCGATAAGACCTCAGAGTGACGTAACGCGCCGTGGTGGGCCATCAGGCCCGCCGCGGCGCCTCACACCCATTCTTTCAGCCGAGTGCCCTCGGCTTTATGCACAAGAAGCCACATATCGAGGATGAAGCATGACGGCGCTTGGGGATTTTCGCGACCAATGGTCCCAACTCGACAGATGGAAGCGACGTGTTGCCATCGCCTCCTTCTTCGCCATCGAATCGACTCTCGGCCTACTCGGCCAAGTAGGCGCCTTGAATATCGTAGACACCCTGCTCTTCGATAGCCTACCCACAGATCTCGTATGGCTGCTTCAGACATTCACCTTGATCTGCGTGGGCTTCGGCCTAGTCAAAATCGCATTCGATGACATGCGACCGGGATGGCTCAGATCCACGATTATTACCACATCCCCCATCCTCCTATTCTTCTATATCCTACTCATCATACACATCCTGCTCTTAGGCCTCGACACCTCTGCATCAGTGCTAATCGACCTAGCGTCACTTGGAACGAACACACTGACCTGGTCTTCGACGTATCTCTCAATCGCAGTCGGCCTCACTCTGACATACAGCGTACAGAGATACGGGAATTTCGCACAATCAGAGTTCTTCATGATCGGCATGTACGTCGGCGTGGCCCTGATGTGGACAAATTGGTTATTCCCTTTGAATGAAATTCCTTCTGACGGCCATCTCTCATGGACTCTGTTTCTCTGGATGCTGCTTGGAGCCTTTGTTCTGACAGGCATAGCGGGCATCATCATCGATCGCCTCGTCTATCGGGGGTTCAGAGATCGGAAGGCCTCTCCAGACGTGATGATGATCGCCTCATTAGGCGTGGCTCTTGTTCTGAGAGCCCTTACATATCTCAGATTCGGGGGCTCCACTCAACGATTTGTACCAGATGCGGATTGGATGCGAGGTAGCCAGGCATTTGAGTTCCCCACAATACTGACTCGATTTAATCTCGGAAAGAGACAATTGGAACCGGACCAAGTTTACACATCACTCGACTGTGAGGAAATGAGTTCCGTACCCGCGGTCGACATCATAACCACAACCTGCGAAGGCGCGGCACAAACAACAAATTACGCTTACAACAACGCCTTCCTCCCAATCGTAAGCTTCGCCACCGTTTTCATCCTCCTCGCGATATTGACACGTACCCGACTAGGCCGAAGGATGAGGGCCGTAGCAGATAACCCGGAACTCGCTGCGAGCAGTGGAATAAATGTCGAGAGAGTCCACATGACAAGCGCATTCCTGTCCGCAGGAATATCCGGAGTGGGTGGAGGGATTTTCGGCATCACCCTGCTGTTCAAACCAATCACGGCATTTTCCCTTCTACTCCCCTCTTTTGCAGTCATAGTCCTCGGAACAATCGGATCCCTTCCCGGTGCCATCGTAGCAGCACTGATCATCGGTTTCGTTCGCGCAGTTTCCGGGCCAGTACTAATCGGGATCGGCAATCCAATCGGTCGATCCGGATACAGTGCCCTCGCGGAAGTAATGCCCTATGCGATAATAATCGCTATCTTGCTCATCATTCCAAAAGGCATAGGGGATGCATACGACCGATGGAAAATAGAGCGTCTTCGTGAACGAGCGAGATCTTCCAAAATCCCCAATCACCGCCATTCAGCCGCTTTGGGTTTGCTGTTGGGCCCCCTCGGAGCACATCACTTCCACCAACGCAGGAGCGGCCGAGCCATCAGCACACTACTTGTAACGAGCTCTGCATTCTTCATAGGGAAAGCAACTTCATTCATACGCACCAATTCCTATCCATCCGGCCCCGTCGTCGTACCTGAGGGGGTTGATCCCGACATCGCTTCCAATTGGGTTTCTCTAATCGAATCCGAGCAGGCTTTCATATCCCTCATCGGCACAATCGGCGACGTACTATGGCCATGGATGCCCCTATTGGTTTGGATATTCTGCATATACGAGTCATACTTGATTTTCAATGACCGATACAAAGATCCAATTCACCCATTCAAGTTAAAGTACCATTCAATCCTATCAAGAATCTCAACGCCTTCAGACAAGCACTCAGAGCGAACGATCTCAAGGAACATGAAAGACAGAGTCGAATCACTCCGGGCTAATGCCGACTCTTGGCTGACCGCCCGAACAGCATCCCTCTTTGGGACATTGGGAAAGCAGGGCGACACCATTCTTCAGAAAGCCGGAATAGGCGAGGGCCGAAGAACAGAATCCGGCTCGAAAGCCGCCTTCAGACTTCTTTTGGCACTGCTGCTGCTCTTCGTGGTTTGGCTCCCTGTCGACCCATCCTCAAACTTCATGTTCGCCAAGACCCTTCAAGTGTCGAACCTCGTCACATTCCTCTCAATATATCTCATAATGTCCCTCTCTCTGAATCTCTCAACCGGTTACACGGGCCTCTTGAACTTTGGAGTGATTTTCTTTGTATCGATAGGGGCCATCGGTGTCGGCGTACTGACTGCCCCCAGTGACGTCGCCGGATACGGGTGGCCCATCATACCCGCACTTATTTTCAGCATGCTAGTAGCCGCTATCTCCGGCTGGCTGCTCGCTTATCCAACCGCACGCCTAAGAGGCGATTATTTCGCTGTGATAACAATCTCACTCGGAGAGGTAGTCAGGATCCTGCTCTCGGGAGAACCACTCCTCAAGACGGGTACGACACAGGGAGCGATAGGCGTCCAAAGATACCCTCAGCCCCTCGAGGTCTGGTGGTTCTGCGGGAGAGGTAAACAACTCGACGAAAACGGCGTAGAACTATCCCCATTTGAATGCAAGAACAACGAAGCCATTGACAGCATTGCGAGAACAATCGGAGAAACACTCAGTTTCGGCCAGCCCGCTCCGTACTACCTGCTCCTGGCCATAATCGGGCTCATTTGCGTTATGATCGTATGGCGAGCACTCTCAATGCTGTACTCGTCACCATGGGGCAGAATCCTCCGTTCAATAAGGGAGGATGAAGACGTCGCGCAGCACCACGGACACGACGTCATGACTCACAAGGCCGCTGCTCTTGCCGTTTCTGCAGCTATCGCAGCCTTTGCAGGTGCGTTGTTTGCCTGGTATCTGGGCTCGCTCCAGCCATCATTCATGCAACCCTCAAGGACAACGTTCCTGGTCTGGGCTGCATTCGTCATAGGCGGCGCTGGAAACAACAGAGGCATGCTGATAGGCGCGATGATAATCACTCTGAATGAGTTCGTTATCAACAGGCTAGTCGCCGCCCAATCAAGCGCAAGCCAACCGCTTCACGAATTGGCCGTGGCCATTGACACGGTCTTCGCATGGCTCGTAACCGAACCGATGCAAGCAGCACTTCTGATGATCGCAATCATGGCTCTTGCATACCTCTTCAGGCGGAAGGTAATGGCTGAATCAGCGGGATGGATCGCATCCGTATTCTTGTTGATGGTGTGGCTACTCCACCAGCGATCAATCGATGAAGTATTCAGAACCGATATACAGGTAAATCTCGCCTATGTCAAGGTTCTAATCATCGGCCTAATCATCGTAATCTCCCTGAAGTACAACGAGAAGGGACTGCTGCCTGAAGTGCCATATCGTCCAGAGCGATCAGAGGGGGGCGATTCTCAATGAAGGCACCCGCACTTCGCGTTGATGGTCTCAGGAAGGAGTTCGGGGGACTTGTTGCTGTCAATGAAGTCTCATTCGAGGTCCAAGAGGGCGAGTTCATCGGCTTGATCGGTCCCAATGGATGCGGCAAATCAACGACGTTCAACTGCATAAGCGGGCTCCTGCAACAAACTGCTGG
>JAZANC010000005.1:0-26415 GCA_036228805.1 Thermoplasmatota archaeon | reverse complement strand
CATTGTTGATAACGGCCGTAGATGGGGTTCAATCGGCTACGAATCAATCGCCTCAGTACTTGAAAATCCTGCTGTGGCATGGATCGCTCCAATGCCTCAACTTGTACTCTCAAACGATGAGGTCAGGGATCACACTGAATCTGAGGATGTACAGTCATGGTTCTCAACCACCCTCGATGGTTCAGGACAGAGAATTGCGGTCGGAGACTCCGGCATAGATCATGACCATGGTGATTTCGGATCCAGGATTGTTTCTAGAACATCAGTAACTCCTGGCGATAGCTCCACAGCAGATGCCTCCGGACATGGGACGCACGTAGCTTGTACGGCCGTGGGATCCGGTTACAGAAGCTCGGGACAGTATGCCGGAGTGGCCCCAGAAGCCGAAATCATCTTTCAGGCAATGGAGGATGATGACTCTGGCAGTTTGTACAGTTATGGAATTGATACCATGCTCTCCCAAGCATACAACAACGGAGCACGTTTCCATACCAACAGCTGGGGCTCGGGATCCGGTTACAACACATATACAACATCAGCAGAGGATGCCGATGACCGAATTAGCACATGGGATCAATATTGGACATACGAAGGAATGTCAGTCTTCTTCTCAGCCGGCAACGAAGGCAGCAGCGGCATCTCCCCCCCAGCCACAGCAAAGAATGTAATCGCAGTAGGAGCCCATCAGAATAGATATGGAGGGTCCCCGGATGCAATGTATCCATACAGCAGTGAAGGCCCAACTGATGATGGCAGAATCAAACCAGATGTGATTGCCCCGGGTATGTACGTTCGATCCTGCGAAGCTCAAGAATCAGGCGGATCCAATGATCTCGGTCAGTGGTATGAAGAATTCAGTGGCACATCAATGGCAACTCCAGCAGCAGCCGGGGCCTCAATCTTGATCAGAGAATACCTCATGGAAATCGCGCAGAGACCCGCTCCGCAGGCATCGCTCATCAAAGCCATGCTCATCCTCGGTGCAGAAGATGTCGGTACGCCTAACATTCCCAATAACGTTGAGGGGTGGGGAAGAATAGATCTGTCCAACAGCTTGGTTCCTGAATCCGATGTTGGAATATTTGTCGATGACCGTCATAGGCTGAAAAGCGGTGAAATCGATGAGTATTCCTTCGAAGTTACCCGAGCCGGTGAGCCGTTAAAGGTAGTTCTCGCATGGTCGGATTATCCCGGATCTACCTCTTCTTCGGATCAATTACGTAACGATTTAGATCTCGAGGTTATCTCCCCGGGAGGCACATCCACATATCTCGGGAATGTCTTCTCACAGGGCCGTTCGGTGACCGGCGGTCAGGCAGATTCCGTAAATAACGTAGAGGCAGTCTTGGTTGAATCCGCAGGACTCGGCGTCTGGACTGTACGGGTAAGCGACGTCTATCACGCAGGAGCACGACAGTATCAGCCGTATTCCATTGCACTAAGGGGAGTTAATGTGAACGACCTGACTCCTGATCCTGCAGTTGATGCAGACAGCTTCACACTTTCAACCCCAATTCCACAGGTGGGAGAGACGGTTACCATTGGAGCAACTGTTGCGAATCTAGGCGCAGGATCAGTTCCTTCCGTTTCAATTTCTGCGTCTTCTCCAGGACAGCCCCTGGGTGTGAGAACAATAAGCATGGCTCCAGGAGAAGTTGTACCATTGGAATGGCAGTGGACCCCAGTGGCATCGGGAACGCGTCAAATTTCCATTGAGATCGATCCCAACGACCAGGTAGAAGAATCATCAGAACAAAACAATCTGTTCACGATACCAATAGAAGTCAGTGAGCCAGGTATTCGGGTTGAAACAGACAACCCCAATCCGCTAATGACGGTTCCAAGCGGTTTCACAACATTACAGATAACCCTCACCAATACAGCATTATTCCCCACTAACGCCTCGATATCCGCTTCAAATGTTGTTAGGATGTCAGATGGGGCCACTGTGCCGTGGTACAGTTCATTTTCCCAGACCGAAGTAGACCTGAATGCTTCAGAGGAAAAGCAAATATCATTCGCTTTAGCACACCCAAATCCCCCTCAACCAGGCGTATACAGGGTAATAATTACAGGCATAGACGAGGTAAATGACGTTACCAGCGAACTCATCTTGAGATTGACCGTATCCTCATTCCCAGCCGTGGAACTCAGGGTCCCCGGCGGCACACTGGCTGTTGACGCATTCGAACCATCAAGCGCTTCCCTTCAGTTGACAAACGAAGGAAACGGGCCACAGACGTACGACCTAGCCCTGGAGGCACCTGCAGGATGGAGAGCGACTCTTGACAATCTCGGAACGTTTGTGGACTCAACACACGGTTCCACCGGGACTTTGACACAGGGGGATTCTCGTTCGATTGAAATAACCCTCAAACCACCTTCTGTCGTTGTAACCGCTGGAACACAGATGAGCGCCCAGCTAACCATCTCTGCCCGTACAACAACCGACTCATGGGTAGAGGACATACCGTTAATCGTCAGCCCAACAGATAAAATCAGGCTAACACCGGGCTCAGATGGCATAGATGAGCAGGTTAGACCAGACGAACGACATGAGGTCCCTGTGCAAATCGTGAACGAGGGCAATCGAGACATTTCGCTCACGCCCCAGATAATATCCCTTCCGGGGGGGTGGTCTAGTGCCTCTTCAACTCAAACCATCGCAATCGACAAATCCTCCACTTCGATATGGAATCTAATCCTCGAAGGTAATGGACTCGCAGTCGGCGGACTCGTAAAAGTCAGATTTCTAACTCAGGATGGCAACGCCTTCTTGTGGAATCGAACAATAGACGTAACTTCGGGTGCAAAGCCCCTTGTTTCCTTCTCATCGATAGTGTCTGCAGACGGCTCCACATCAACAAGCCCGCTCGGCCTGGGCGCTCTTCCAGTTGGCACTCCGTTCGATCTTTCATGGGACGTAGCAAATCAAGGACTGGGGGCATGGTCTCCAGTTGCTGAACTAACTGCACAGGAAGATGATTGGTCTACCCCCTGTTCACCCATTGGCACCGTAAAGCCAGGTACATCTTCGAAAGTCTGGTGCTCTGTAACTATTCCAGAGACACAACAGGGCGGATCAGAAGCCATACTGACTCTGAGACTTGAAGATGGCGGGTTGGTGGCAATTGATACAGTATCCCTTCTAGTCAAGAGGACATCCAAAATGCAATGGTCATTTCAAGGCAATATGCCCATAATTAACACAGGAGATACCACACAGATAACCCTAGATGTGGAGAATCTTGGCAATTCGCCGATAAATAGCAAGATCCAGGTAGATGCGCCGTCAGGATGGTCCTATGAGATAGTGCAAGATACGATTCTGTCCCTTTCCCCCGGAGAATCTAGATCGGTAGAAATTGAGATCACTGCCGGCACGGCAAGAGGACCAGTTGTCATCGATCTTCAGGGCGGTTCAACCATCGAAGGCTCATCATATGAGATACCACTCCAAGTTCGTGCTTCCGAATCGGGAGACTTGCCCCTGTCGTTGATACTCATCGGCCTCGTTATTGTAGTTGCAATTGGCGTATTTACAACCATACGACTTCGAGCAGCAGCTGAGAGTAAAGGCAGCTTGTTTTCAAAAAATGAGATAGAAGACAGAGCCGCTGCAATTGATTGGGCAAAGGCCGCTATAGAAACCGGACAAACCGAGGAGTCCGTTTCAATGCAATTACAATCCACAGGTTGGTCCGCACCTCAATCGAAGGCAATAATCGATTTATCCAAGAGATGACTCCGGGATATATCGATTAACGCGTAATTTGGTATTTGAACCGCACTGAAGGCCGAAGCCCTTAGAGAGGTTAGGACCGGCAATTAGTGTCTATGAGGCTCCGTTCCGTCACCGTAGTCGCGGCGCTCATGCTCATCGCGGCCATCGCCCCGACCGTATCCGCGGATGTAGATCCACAACTCTCAACCCCTGATTCGGATAAGCCTGCAACGACAAGTGATCCAGCGGTTTATGAGATCACAATAAGGAACAACGGAGATGACGATATGACATACACACTCACGACCCAACAGGGGGCCGGGTGCAATGGCTTCACCTCGAGCGTCGACTCCCCCACGGGCAGCGTCAATTCTAACAGCGACGAACTTGTAGATCTTGAGGTTCAAGTAGATGACACAGCATCAGGGGATTGCGAGACGACGTTGACGATCCAAGCAACTGGACCGACGCCCCCACCGCAATCCGATTCACTAACTGTCACTACTACCGCTGAGGACGGGGGTCTGTATTCCGTCGTATTGACAACCGGTGCTCTGAAGAAAGATTACGACTTAGAAGGAGACTCAATCGATTGGATCGTCAATGTTGAGAATAATGGAGATCAGCAGGCAAACGTACAACTTACGGTCGAGAACGATAGTGGGTGCGATTCTGATGATGACAGTGTTTCCGCTTCGGTCGACCCAGCCACGGTCAATCTGAATTCAGGCGACAATGAAGACGTGGATTTCCAAATCACCCTGGATGATGAGAGTGAGACTGATGCCGGCGAGCACTGTTTCATATTGAGAGCCACGGTCACTAATGACCCAACCAATGGGGCTGAGGACAACCTCACGCTGACAGGAGTAGTGCCTCAAATCAGAACATGTGTCGAAGAACTTGATTGGTCATTTGCAAATTTGCAACCCGGTCAGACAAGCTCCCCGAACAACATCGAAGTCATAAATACGGGAAATACCGCCTGGACTGCTGCGGTCCAAGCACAAAGCGTGGGCGGTGAAGACATATCCGGTTGGGTTTCTTTTGATTCCCCCACAAGTAAACTTCTCGCTGAGCCAAACAACAATGGGGACAGTTTCACATTCGGATTTGATATCACCCCAGACTCATCTGTAGAGTCTGGATCAAGTGTTGATATCAGAATAATGGCGAAGGCAGGCTCTTCAGTTGGCTGTGAAGCTACAGTTACGATAAAGGTTGGACAGATACATTCCGGAGATATTTCCATCAATACCGGGTCTGTATCTAATGTAGAACCTGGCAGTCAGCCGCAGGTGACGATATACCTCGAGAATACTGGAAATGGCGCTGATACCTTCACGCTTGCAACAGAACCGCTACCATCTGGATGGAGCATCTCGTTCTCACCACCGTCTCACAGCCTCAACGCAGCTCAAACTTCTCAAAATCAAGGCTCATCAACCGCAGTCATCTCAGTTCCAGATGATGCATTAGCAGGATCAACTCAAGTGGTCTTCAAGGTTACAGGCGGCGGCGGCTCAGGAACCCTCGACACAGTTGCCCTGAATGTGAATGTAAATCAAAGACATGAGGTCACGATTGACTTCGTATCAACCGCGCAGAATGGCCGTACAGACCAAATTGTAAGATTTCCATTCATTGTTACCAATGAAGGGAATGTGGAAGATACGATCAAACTCCAAGTTTGTAACCCGGGAGATCAGACCGGATGTAATTCTCCTCAATGGGCTGCATCCTATTCTGATTCGAATGGAAACGGACTCAGCCAGGTACAGCTCAGCCCGGGCCAATCTCGAAGCCTGTTCCTCGATGTCAATGTTGAAGGTGAGGAAAATGCAGACTCAGCCAAAATTTTAGCCAGAGCTGCTGTTTTCGGAGCAGATGCCGATGCAGAAGAGACGGTGACAGTGACAGTCTCGAATTATAACTACACATTTGAGATATCTCCCGTAAATCCCGGCCTGACACCCGGACAACTTGACGTAACACTGCCGCCTGGTGGTGAAACCACACTTTCCTTCTTCGTGGACAATACCGGGGACTATCCCGCTGGTGACGATCTTGTAATCGATATCTCCGGTCTCGAGGCTCTTGTTATTAGGACGATAAGCATACAGGGGAACACCATAACTGCCCCAATTCCAGTTCAACCAGGAGATAGGATACAAGTCGATATCCGAATGGAAGTAGTGCAGGGCTCTGCTAACGGGCTAAATGGGCTGATGAAGGTTAGTGCGTACTCCGCCCTGAATCCCAATGAAATATCTTCAATCGACATAGCAGTTGAAATCAGAACCATTCATGACCTTAGACTGACTATGGAAGAACCAACTAAGCAGACAACAGCGTATCCCGATAAGGGCGAATATTCCTTTTTCGTAACCAATAATGGCAATATTGTCGAGGACGTGGTCATCATCCCAACCGAATCTCTACGCGGTTGGTCCGTTGATATCGTACCTGATGATTTTGAATTGGAGCCCGGTCAGACGATGGAGGTTGAGGTGAGCACACTCCCGCCAGCTGATCTGATATCTGACGATGAGTACAGATTTACAATTGTGGTGCAGCCCAAGGGACTACCTGCAGCAGGGCAGCCATTAGATCTGATTACGGCTACGGAGCTCCCAGCCGGCTTCCTAGCCCTCTCGGAGGACGTCGAGCAGATAATCGTCATCGGACTCATAGCAATAGGTGTGGCGACCGTGGCTGTTCTCGCGCTCCGCTCAAGGCGTGAGAGCGAGCGTATTCTAGAAGCTCTTGGCGAAGATCGTAGGGCATGATGGGCCCAATCTGATTGGATGGGTTTATGGAGCATTTTCAGGTGGGATGACTCGTTGACCCCCCGAGGGTCTGTGGTGGTGCAAATGGATACCGTTACGGAGGCCTATCTTGCGTTCGGCATAATGACGCTTGTAGGCATCGGATTTCCAGTCGGTGCGTTCGTCGCTTCATACTTCCTCAGACCCACAGAAGATCCGAATAATCGGTCCAAAGTAAGATCAATATTGTTGCCGGGATATGAGCGAGATCACTCACTTTACCCTCGAGCTGCATCGACATATGAATGTGGAGCAGAGCCGTTGGGCGAGGCACACATAAACTTCCATTTCCAATATTACTGGTACGCTATTATCTTCCTGGTATTCGATATCGCATTCATGTTCCTTGCGTTCGGAGGCATCATTGTCATCGATTCGAATCTTTCCCAGTCGGATGTGGTTGCCGCCCTAGTCACCATGTCCGTCTTCGTCTTACTCATGAGTCTCGGGGTCTGGCATGTCTTCCGGAAGAGGGGCAGGATATACATCTGAGGTGGCAATGAATGGCAGACGAAGATCAGAATTTCTCAGTTTTCAACAGCAGGATACTGGTGGATACCGTGGGCCATGTAACTGATGAGGCCCTAAAAGCATCAAGAATCAAGGACGTCATAGGAGTCCTAGCAGGACGACTTTTCAATTGGGGACAGAGAAAGTCCCTCTTCCCCCTCCATCTTGGAATAAAATGCTGCGCCCTCGAGATGGCCGCTGCTGGAGCAAGTCGATTCGACGCCGAGCGTTTCGGCGTCTTCTTCCGTTCAAGCCCACGACAGTGTGACGTACTATTGGTCAACGGGCCAGTCAGCAAGAAATTCGCAGACCCACTCGTCCGACTTTGGGAGCAGATGCCTGAACCCAAGTGGTGCATAGCTATGGGGGAATGTGCTATTTCAGGTGGCCCATACTTCCAATCTTACAACATTCTCGAGGGTGTTGATACAGTAATTCCAGTCGACGTATACATCCCAGGCTGCCCCCCAAGGCCTGAAGCACTTATTGACGGGTTTGCCAAACTTCGACAGAAAATAATTCGTATTGGAGCGATCCCAAGCGAGGGACGTCCTGAAATCGAGGCTCCCCTTATTCTCGGTGATGATTGAAGGAGGTGATTAAATGGGTAAGAGAGTCAGTGCTGAAGACCAGAACGAAGCCGCTTCGCAACTCGTAAATTCCCTCACATCAATAGAAGGCGTAACTGGAGAAGTGATCTCCAGAACAAATGGGACCCAGACGCGGAATATTGCCCATCTTCAATGCGAACCAGCATCTTGGAGAAAGGTCGCTGAGACTATGAAATACGATCATGCAGTCGATCATTGCTCTATGATAACAGGCGTACATTGGCCTGATTCTTCAGAGAAGAATTGGGAAGTTATCTATCACTTCCTAAGAACCGGGGTAACGGACCCACTCATCACAGAAGACGGATCCTCAATTATTCCAAATATAACAGAACCAAAGAAGTTGAGTGGTACGGAAGTTCCCATAGAAATTCAGGTTAACATAGCGATAACCGAGACACGCACGCCCTCCGTACCCTCGATTCAAGACATATGGATTGGAGCTGATTGGAATGAGAAGGAGACTTGGGATCTCGTTGGAATCGATTTCGATGGCCATCAGAGGATGCGAAGAGTGCTAAACCCACACGAAACACCGCCAGGCTATCATCCTCTCCAGAGGCAACACAAACTTCGATACCACGGATTCGAGGAAATGTATGACGACGCTCAGGGATTCTTGCGCAAGTCTCCCGATTCAGGACGGGTCAAGTGAGGAGGCATATCTATGGCAGAAATGTGGATTTCAATGGGCCCCCAACACCCCATGACTCACGGACTTTGGACTTTGAAGGTCAAGGTGGACGGTGAAACCGTAGTTGATACGGAACCTGATCTTGGGTATATCCATCGCGGCGTGGAGAAGATATGCGAGTCCCGTGACTTCACTCAAATCACCACATATTGCGACCGACTCTGCTATGCGAGTGCGAATACTTGGTCCCATGCCTACATTTATGCTGCTGAAGATCTGCTTGAGGTGGAAGTTCCCGAGAGAGCGGAATACATCCGGCTAATCGCAGTCGAACTTCAGAGAATCGCTAGCCATCTCATGTGGCTTGGTGCTTATGGACCAGATATCGGAAATCTATCGATCATGGTTTGGTGTCTTAGAGAACGGGAGATGATGATGGATCTCTTACAGGAGTTGGGCGGATCAAGGATGCATTACAACTTCCCAAGAATCGGAGGTGTGAAGCGAGATCTTCCCTATGGCTTCGCTCAGCGCGCCAGAGCCAAGCTAGACCTCTTCAAACAGAGAATCCAGGAGTATGAGTCGCTATTCGATGAGAGTACAGTCTTCCTCGTGCGAACTCAGGGTGTTGGATACACGAAAGCCGAAGAGATGGTGAACCACGGAGTAACCGGGCCAAATGTTCGAGCTGCAGGTGTTGACTACGACGTTCGCTGGGCCCATCCGTATTCGGTATACTCTGAGTTGGATTGGGCTCCCGCTGTCGAGAGGTCCTCGGTCAAGGGAGCTGATTGCTATGATCGATATCGAGTGCGAGTAACCGAGATGGTAGAATCAGCAAATATGGTCCTCGAGGCACTTGATAGAATCCCCGGGGGCTCTGAAACCCATCATGAACCAGGCGATCCTGCTATTCTCGCCAAGGCGCCATCAAGAGCGCCAGAGGGAACATTCGGCTCTCATCATTTCGAAGATAGTAGGGGAGAGTCAATGTTCCATATCGTGGGAGGTGGAGACGGCCGGGGCAAGAACCCCTACCGGGTTTCCATACGTTCTCCCATGTTTATCACAATACCTTACGCATCGAAGTGTATGATTGGATACAAGGTTGCAGACATCCCCGCAATTATGGGGTCATTCGATCCCTGTATTGGAGAGACAGACAGGTGAGGGAGAGAAATGGCAAGTAGCGACTGGCTCAACATTAGAGGATGGATGGATTCCATCATTGGATGGAGCCTCGATAAGACTCACAATCTTATGCCCTCCTCGGATATCGGTCTTGGACCTCTAGGTTCAATCAATCTACAGGAGACATTCTCCTCAATTCAACCAGGGCTCCATATCTTCATATTCACATCCGTGATGTGCACAGTGGTCTTCGCTACCATGATGATTACACTAATCATAGTCCCGTATATTGAGAGAAAATTCATCGGGAGATTGATGGATAGATTTGGAAACACAATGAGTGCAAGAAGTCTGTGGGTTGGCGAAGGCGGCGTCACTGCTGGAGAATGGTGGAATGCACTTCCATTCGGTCTCGGCGCACCAATAGGCGTCGTCAATCGTGCATTAAACAAGAATTTTGGAAATGACCACCACACAGAGTCGGTAACCAGAGTCGGAGATCGAGGGTATCATGGAATTTGGTTCCTACTTCCAGGCTTTGTGGCTGCTGTAGCAGATTTCGTGAAGTTCAATACAAAGGCGCACATTGTACCTGAGAAGGCTGACCGCTTAGTTTTCGAAGTCGCACCAGTGATAATCATCTCAACCACGGTCATGGTCTTTGCATTCATTCCTTTCGGCCCCCACATCTGGGCGGCAAACCCAGAACTTTCATTGGTATTTATGATGGCCATATTCGGCGTCGCACCGTTGGGCGTATTCTTCGCTGGTTGGGCATCAAACAACAAATACACGCTCATCGGCGGGATGCGCTCGGCCGCTCAGCTAACGGCTTACGAAATCCCTCTACTCGTTACAGTACTCGGAATTGCTGTTTTGAGCGGCTCATTCAATATCATCGAAATCGTCGATTTCCAGATTCAGTCTTCAGATACATGGAACATCTTTCTTTTGCCCCTCGGTGCAGTGCTTTTTATCGTCACCATGATCGCAGAAGTCGAGCGCATACCGTTTGACATGCCAGAAGCAGAAGCAGAACTTGTCGAGGGGTGGTGGACAGAGTATGGCGGCATCCGCTGGGGCCTGATGTTTGCAGTCGAGATGATGCGTGCTTATGCAGCATGCATCCTCTTTGCACTCTTCTTCCTCGGTGGTTGGGAACTCCCCTTCCAAGACACGCTCATCGGACTTCCTTTCGTAGGAGGGCTATTTGCAATCCTTGCGAAAATGACTCCAGGCATCGCCATTTTACTCATCAAAGCATATCTGATGTTCGCACTCTTCGTCTGGGTACGCGCCTCTCTCCACAGAATCAGAACAGATCAGATACTGGAGTTTGGTTGGAGATACCTTCTGCCACTTTCAATCCTCAATCTTGCCCTTGCAATGATTATGAGAGTCGCATTCTGGGATGGGGCATGGCCATTTTGGCTCGCTCCAGTAATGACCTTGGGAAGCCTCGCTATATTCGTTGTATTGGCTATTGATGAAGATAAAGAGGCACTAGAGAACTCGAACAGGATATACCATACACAGACACTAGACAAAGCATATCCTGGTAGGAGGGAGTAAGTTATGGAGCATTATGATTTCAGAAGCGGGCATCCACATGCCCAGCCTAATTTCAGGAACCTGGTAATTCGTCCGATGTGGATTACTCTGAAGACGGCCTTGAGGACAATACCCTTTGTTGGACGCCTGCCATTCCTTCACAATGATTACCACAACAAGAGAGTCAGTATGACGGACGGATTTACAGAGAGAAGAGTAGGTTCGGACCACGTTTCGATGAAGTGGGCAGATTCTGACTCCTATGCTGCCGACCGTGAAGCAACTGATGTAATGCCCTTCGTAGAGAGGCCGGTCACAGTGATGTACCCGTATGAGCGACTTGAAGATCTAGAGCCTTGGCTTTTCGTTCCAGGAGCGTACAACGGCCGAATTGGCATCATATGGGAAACATGCACTGCATGCAAAGCATGTGTGCGTGCATGTCCGAATGATTGCTTACACATGACCACAGAGACAAGAGTCAATGTTCTGGATACAGCAGAAAAGGGAGACGAGTGGCACGGATATGGCAGCGACATCGAGGTCGGAGGTCATGCCGCTCTCCCAAGAAGCGATAATAGCGCTGCAGAAAACTTCGATCTCGTAAATGATCATACTGCAGCACCCCAGGAGTATGATTTTGGAGAGGTAATCGATCTCACGGGCTCCACTGCTACCATAAAATGGTCCAATGGAGGAGATGTCGAGGATATCCCTGTCACAGATCTGAAGCCAGCTGAGCAGGACATAGTGTCAGGCCGGATCGACATTGGAAGATGCATGTTCTGCGGACTTTGTGCAGAGGCATGCCCCTTCGAGTCATTCTTCATGACGAATGAGTATGATGGGATGTCAGGATACTCTCGACAAGATCTTTGGTTCGATGCAGATAGGACCCGAGTCCTTCCGTCTGTTCACAAAGAGAGGGTGGATATGGAACTCGAGAAGAGGGCCAAGAAAGAGAAGACCAAGCGAGAGAAGAAGGCAGCGAAGGCAGCTCAGGCGTCTTCAGGGGCATGATCAAATGTTCACCCCCGAAGAAGTAGTCTTCCTCCTATTCGCCGCGATAGCTATTGCAGGTGCCATAGGTTGCGTCTATGCTCGACGGGTAGCCCATTCCCTGCTCTCCTTGATGATGACCTTCCTAGCCGTCGCTGGCGTTTTCATACTCGCCGAGGCTGAGATGCTTGCAGCCGTGCAGATACTGGTGTATCTTGGATCGGTCATGCTCGTTGTTCAATTCGGAGTGATGCTCACCCGACGTCAGATACAGGAGGGCGACATCGAATGAGGGCGCTGGGACTCCTAGCAAGGGTCGGAGTAACGGTACTCGTACTCGTGCTGCTGAGTGAAACTATGGCATATGATGGATGGTCAGAGTCCTCACAACCCCCAACAACCTCGTCCTTCGCTTTCGCCATGTTGGATGACTGGAACATGATGACTGTGGTCTTGGGTCTGCTTCTTAGCATGGCAATGATCGGAGCCTCATATCTTGTCAGGGACGAGAGATTGGCTAACCTGACTTGGGATCTCGGTCAAGAAGTTGAAACCCCTCAGATCGGACTCCCTCCCGCTGCTGTAAGGCCAACATCATCTACGGTACTGTCCGAAGCCAATGGAGGTGAAGAGGAATGATTGATCCATCATGGATCGCTGGACTTGCAGCCATTCTATTTGGCATAGGATTGATTGGAACATTCTCCAGGAAGAATGGCATTGTAGTTTTGATGTGTATCGAACTTATGCTCAATGCTGCGAATCTCAACTTCGTCGCCGGCGCCCTAAATACGGGTGGTGTGGAGGGATGGGTCTACACTGCCGTGGCCATCGCCATCGCTGCCGCTGAAGTTGCCATCGGCCTCGCAATTCTTCTCTCGCTTTACAGCACACAAGAGACAATATCTCTTGATGAGGCTACTTTGCTGAGGAATTGAGGTGAGAAAATATGGGCGATAATCATCAACAGGAGTGGAATCTTCTACTCCCGTTATTGCCAGCATTGCTCATTGTCCCAATTCTGTCGGTACTGGGGGTAGAACCGCTAGATCTCGGTTTCGCTGCAATCCTTGCCCCCTTCCTCATGTTCCCGATTGTTCTGCTAGTGGGGCAGATTTGGAATGGAAACGACATATGGGTGGGGAAACTCAAGGAGGGCGGAATACTCGCACTTGCATCGTTAGCGGTATCGCTCATAGCAGCTTTCTGGATGATCGTCCATTTCCTGAGCCTCCATGAAAAGAAAGTTCACGGCGACTCAATAACCTGGCTGAATTTCGACGTTCTGAGTCACGACGGAACACAATGGAGCGTAGACGCCGGATTCACCAACATATCATTTGGGATATGGCTTGATTCGGTAAGCATCATGTTACTATTCGTAGCAACATTCCTCTGTTTCCTAATTTGCTGGTTCGCAATAGGATATATGACAACAGATGAAATCAACTCCAACCGAAATCATCGGTTTTTCGCCGAGTTCATCTTGTTCAGCATGGGCATGTTCGGCATGGTTCTCGCTGATAGCTTCCTATGGCTGTTCATATTCTGGGAGATTATGGGTCTATGCTCGTACCTTCTCATTGGATTCTACTATTGGAAAGAGAGTGCGGCTGCCGCTGCAAAGAAGGCATTCATGACAACAAGAGTCGGAGACGTATTCCTCATGGTTGGCTTACTCATGCTTTACGACATTTATGGATCACTTGACTTCGCAGTTGTTTTCGACGATCCATCCACTGGTGTTGGTGGGACGATAGTCGAGGCGTCGAAACTACAGCCTGCCTTGCTAATGCTGTTCATCGGTTGCGTTGGGAAGTCTGCTCAGTTCCCTCTACATGTCTGGTTGCCCGATGCAATGGAGGGACCAACCCCTGTATCAGCACTTATCCACGCGGCTACGATGGTAAATGCAGGTCTCTATCTGGTGGCCCGCATGGTCCCATTTGTCGACGTATACCACCATGGCGTTCCTGGTATGGAAGAACTCGGGCTAATCGTCGCATGGATTGGTGGTATAACCGCATTCATGGCCGCTTCCATAGCATTCGTCCAGAATGACATCAAGAAGGTACTTGCCTACTCAACTATGAGTCAACTAGCCTACATATTCCTTGGCTTGGGATCCGCCCTATACCTGCTTGCCGCTGATCATCATCACGCGGGATACTTCGTTTTAGGAGGCGCTTTGTTCCACCTCTTCAATCACGCAATGGCGAAAGGCATGCTCTTCATGGCTAGCGGTTCTGTGATACACGAAGTACACCATGCTCATCACGACCTACACCATCATGGGCACAATGACGATCACCACGAGGAGTTCGATCCGCAGGACATGCGCAACATGGGTGGCCTTGCCTCAAAGATGCCCGTTACTTCGATTGCAATGATGCTTGGAAGCATGTCCATCATCGGAATACCTCTCATCGGGGGATTCTGGTCAAAGGAGGCGATAATCGCCGAAACTTGGCTCGGAGCACTCGAATACGAGCCATTGTTGCTTGGCCCTGCGATCCTTGCGGTGATGACCGCCGGTATGACAGGTTTCTACATGACCAGGATGTGGATGATGACCTTCGCCGGCCAGCCCAAACACGAAGCATCTGCGCACGTCCACGAGTCAACTCCATGGATCAAGACGCCCTTGGTCACTCTCTCAATCGTGACTGCAACAACCGGTGCGCTTCTGGCGTCCATGCATGTAGGCGAGTTCCTCAGTGGCGAGGAAGCCGGATTCCATCTTGGCGTAGTCGATGCACTGAAGCATACCTTCTTTCCTGAAAAACAGGCACTCATGGTGGTAGGGTACATCACCATTGCATTGTCTTCATTAGTCGGACCAATCATCGCCATGAAGGTCCATGGTGGCAAACTCTCCGACGGCGAGTCGGCCAATGGAATGGTCGCATGGCTAGTCGGTCTTTCTGCAGCGTTCAAGCCCATGGACGTGTCAGGCATGGCCAACAGCAAGCTCGCAGACTCGCTGCAAAATCGCCTTCATTTTGATGACATCTACCAGTGGACCATCTCCAAGACGATCACTCCCATGTCCGCTTTCTCTGCATGGTTCGATGCGAATGTCATCGACGGTATCGTGAAGCTTGTGGAGAGAACGAGCGTTAGCGGTTCTGTGTGGATTCGAACGTATACCACAGGGAATACACGTGATTACATCCTCATGGCCGCAGTCGGCGCACTATCCATATTCGTACTTGTTGTGGGGGTGAGCCAGTGACTTTCACAGACCCACTCAGCATCATTACGCTCGTACCGCTTCTCTCCGGGCTCCTCCTCCTCGTTCTTCCGAATATTCTGCCTCAGCACATATCCCAACGTATGCAGAGCTCGGTTAGGAACGTTGCAATCGGCCTCTCCACAGCGGTATTCGCACTAACGACCTTGATATTCCTCGGTTCAATCGGCCAGATTGATTGGCTATCGATTGGCATGGGTTCCTTCGTGCTCGAAACAGAAGACCCAGTTTGGCTCATCGAATCAATCGGAGTGACGTGGCACCTAGGAGCCGATGCTCTGTCATTCCCCATGATCTGGCTGACTACACTGCTGATCCCGATCTCGATGCTTGTTCAGTGGGATGTAGAACGAGGCCATCGATTCCACGCACTCCTGCTCATCATGGAAGGTGCACTTGTCGGCGTCTTCGTCTCCTTGGACTTATTCGTATTCTACGTCTTCTGGGAATTAACCCTAGTACCCATGTTCTTCCTGATCATGATTTGGGGCGGAGAGGACAGGAAGTACGCTTCGATGAAGTTCTTCATCTACACTTTTACGGCAAGCGTTCTGATGCTTGTTGGCATTCTCGTGATGTATTTCAACACAGCCGATTCCATATTCTCCGGGAGCCTAACAGGCCACCACTTCAATCTGGTTGAGATGACTGAGCAGGCTAGAGTAAGCGGTTTGATTGCGAGTGAGGGACTTAGGCACCTAGTTTGGCTGCTACTCCTGATCGGTTTTGCCACCAAGATGCCGAGCGTCCCAGTACACACTTGGCTTCCAGATGCGCACGTACAAGCCCCAACTGCAGGTTCGATGCTCCTGGCCGGAGTGATGCTCAAGATGGGCGCCTATGGATTCCTGAGAGTCGCAGTCGCGATATTCCCCGAATCCACGTTAACATTCGTCCCTCTTCTTGTCTTCCTTGGAATGGCCAGCCTCGTCTACGGGGCCGTCGTCTGTCTCGGTCAGACAAATCTCAAGAGAATGGTCGCTTACTCATCCGTCTCACACATGGGACTCATTTTCCTAGGAATAGCCACGATGCAACCCATAGGTTTCGCAGGAGCGCTATTCATGATGTTCGCTCATGGTATAATCAGCCCACTCTTGTTCGCTGTGGCAGGCTCTTTCAAACACCATTATCATACTCTAGAAATTGGCTCAATGAGGGGCATTGCACATCACTCGCCTTTCCTTGCAGGTCACATGATGCTTGGCTGGATGGGAAGCCTCGGTTTACCACTTCTCGCCGGCTTTGTCGCCGAAGTAGCCATCATGATAGCATTCTGGATGACCTTCGGGTGGTGGGTTCTGCTTCCTGCCATCACCCTGATATTCACCGCCTTGTATTATCTGACCTCTATGCAAAAGATGATTTTCGAATCCGATGATCCCCACCAAGCCATCCTTCCCGATACGCTGCATGGCGAGGACCCAAGGGATGTAACGTGGCATGAGAACGTTGGAATGTTCATCCTCGGTGCACTGACAATCCTATTCGGAATCATGCCCTTTATCTTCTGGGACATGATGTCAGTTTGGAGTACTGAATTCATTGAGACATATCTCATACATGCAATGAATGCTTTGGAGGCGATGCCATGATCCTCTCTGTGGACGAATCTCAAGCTCTCGCCCCGGAACTCGTTATGGTCGCTGGAATTATCCTAGCGATTATTGTCCCAAATCTAGGAGATGCCAGAGTAAGGCTTCCCTTGACATCCGTGCGCGTCCCCATCCTGTGGGGGGGCAGAAGATTCGAATTGACCTCCGACCCGCGAGCACCAGGTGTATTGTCAGCAATCGCTCTTGCAATTGCATGCCTGCTCTCAGGTTTAGCCATCGAGTCTGCTGATGGAATGAGCATCTCCGGAGTAATCCAGGTTACCGGATTCAGTCGTTTTATGACGATGGTATTCACCGCTGCATTGGCCATAACAGCAATCGCATCGATCTACAGGATACCTTCCACACGACTGCTCCCCGAAGATCTCATCGATCCTGATGATTCCACCGAGAGCAGTTTGATGGATAATAGGAGGCAGGTCGACCTCCACATACTCCTCCTAATGGTCGCTCTTGGAATGAGCCTGATGGCCCTTTCTAGCGATCTATTCTTCCTCATCGTATGCTTGGAACTAGCATCCATGGCTTCGTACGTATTAGTCGGTTTCCACAAGGAGACAGAAGTAGGCGGAGAAGCCGGTGCCAAGTATTTCATCGTCGGATCCATCGCCTCTGCCACTGGAATATATGGCATGTCTCTGCTTTACATCTGGTCAGGTAGCCTGGACTTCGATACCTTAGCAGAAAGCTGGTCCTCCATGGGAGAGCTCGAGCCGCTGGCCGGAATAGGCGTCGGACTCATGCTCGTCGCATTCGGGTTCAAGGTTAGCGCAGCCCCATTCCACCTGGCAGCTCCAGATGCCTATTCAGGCACAAATGCCCCTATCGCAGGAATGCTCGCAACCGCATCCAAGGCCATGGGATTCGTGGCGATGATGCGAGTTCTGATCGGTTTCGCAGGCCCGAACGACGGCGTCATCGCATGGGGTTTCGCACTTGCCATACTCGCAGTAATTACGATGACATGGGGCAATCTAGCAGCACTCTCCTCAGAGAACCCAAAGAGAATGCTCGCATATTCCAGCGTCGCTCATGCTGGCTATATGCTAGCAGCACTTGCGGCATTGGGGTCAGGATTGGCCGATTCGAACACTCAGGACATGCTTCAGATGGCAATCGTGTTCCATCTCGCTGTTCTGGTCCTTTTCAAACTCGGAGCCTTCCTTGTTCTTACCTTGATTGAGATGGATGGCGGCGGAAATAAGATATCTGACCTGCATGGACTTGCTCGAAGAGATCCCATTATTGCAACTTCTATGTTCGTTTTCATGCTCTCTTTAGCGGGAATACCCCCTCTTTCCGGCTTCCTATCGAAGTTCCTTATGATCAACGGCCTCGTCACCACAACCAGCGGAACAGGTGCCCTGGATGCAGATGGGGTCATCCCGTGGCTGCAGTCAGTTGATCCGTTCTTCCTACTTGCTATCGCAATCGTTCTGAATAGCGCACTCTCGCTATTCTACTATCTGAGGATTGGCTTAGTGATGTTCTTCGAGAAACCGGAGAGCGAATCGCCTCTTCCGCCGGCACTTGGCCTCAGGGCTCTCGTATTCGTATCCATGATCTTCACAGCCCTCTTCGGAATCGGCCCCGCCAGCCAGTGGCTACTTGCCTTAATTGAAACAGCGATAGCATCATTCTAGGTATGGCTGAGATCCATTTTTGATTCGATGGACTACTGTTAGGTTCACATAGGCAACCCTCGACGCCAAAGCATGGCACGTCGCGCAGAACGAGTCGATTCCGAGCTCCTAGCTCGTCTCGAATCAGGTGGAAGCGACAAAATCAGAGTCCCATTGCCGAATAGGAAAATCAACGAGATGTTTGCAATAGCTGATCAAATATTGGGAGGAAGAAGAGTCACAGCAGTCTGCGAAGATGGCGAGTCAAGATTGGCAAGGATACCTGGAAAGATGCGTAGACGCCAATGGGTGCGCGAAGGAGATCTAATCGTCGTTCAACCTTGGGATTTTCAGGATTCAAAAGCCGATGTTAGAAGCAGATACACCAAGACTCAGTCAATCTACCTGTCTAGGAAAGGAGTACTTCCAGAGATTGTCGATCTATTTGGGTATTCGGATGACGACATAACTGCGATGGACGAGGGTGATATGGAGTACGATGATCAGCCAACAGAAGACCGATCGAAGACCGATGAGAAGATCGATCCCGAAGAGATCGAAATCGAAGAGGAAGTAATAGTTGAGCAAACTCCAGCGTCCCCCGCCCGTGATGAAGATGACATTGACTCTTTCTTCGGATGAGGCCGTATGTCTTCTCTAGAATTGTCTGCTATCCTCCTTCCGGCATTATTCGCCGGATTGGTCGCTATTCTCGCAACTGTGGTAATTGAGAGGGGCGGCGGCGCTTTAGGTGGAATAATCACCCTGCCTACTACAATCGTACCGGCCAGCATAGGAATATGGGGCGGTGTGAGTGGGATTGAACCCTTCACTCATGCAATGTCTATGGTACCAATTGGAATGCTCCTCAATGTCGCTTTCCTAGGCTCATGGAGAATTCTTCCGGGAATCATGGGAACGAAGATGAAAGGTGTAAATCTCGTATTTTCGGTTTCCATAATTTCGACTCTCATTTGGTCCCTCTTTGCAGGAATATCGACATTTGTGGTTGAGATGATATCGGATGATATAGGCCCCAGCACTATTGGACTACTCGCCACAGCCCTCGCTGTAATAATCGGGGTCTTCGCAGTAAAGACGAATCTGCCTGCACCCTCAGGAATCAACAAAGTCGGCATATTCACTCTTTTCTTACGAGGTCTCGCTGCTGGTTCTGCAATAGCCGCTTCAGTGTGGATCGCCGGCCTAGGCCTTCCATTCATATCTGGAATGGTATCGGTTTTCCCTGCCATCTTCCTTACTACAATGGTATCATTGTGGATATCTCAGGGAGCCGAGGTCCCTGTTGGGGCAACAGGACCAATGATGCTTGGTTCTGCTTCGGTCTCCATCTATGCCCTCCTGTGTATACCGCTCTTTCCAATTCTTGGCCCATGGGGGGGATCCCTGGCATCATGGGCTCTTGCAGTAGGGTTGTACAGCTTACCAGCAGGATTCTGGATATGGCGAACCCTTGATGATGGTCTTAATGGAGCGACGGACTAATGGCGGGCGAACCAGATGAGGAGTGGGACAACCATCTCGACGCACTTCAAAGAGCAGCGACCCAACACCAATGGATGGATGAGCCCCGTTACAAACGACTCTTTCGAGACATTGAAGATCGAATATCAGGAGTACTCGGCGCGGGCGAATATGAATGGGCGGATAGACGGGTTTTCGATAGCGTATTCGATCAAAGCACACTTCTTGCTTTGCATAAATTGATGCAGGGCGGAGAGATAGAAACATTGGATTTTCCAATTGCCAGAGGCAAGGAAGCACATGTCTTCCATGCAACTACAGCAAACGGTCCAGCAGCAGTAAAGATATTTCACACCACTAACGCCGTTTTCAAATCCCTTTCCAAGTATATCGACGGCGATCCGCGATTCAGTGGTCTGAAAAGACGACATAGAGAACTTGTAAATATCTGGGTCAGAAAGGAACTGAGAAATCTTCGCCGTTGCAGGAAACATGGTATTCCAGTACCGATGCCTCGTGCAAATCTAAGAAATGTGCTAGTCATGGATCTGGTCGGGAATGAGAATTCACCCGCTCCGCGTTTGAAGGACGTAAGTGTGGATAATGTGGAGGACGTATTTGAGAAGCTACTCACATATATCGCAGTATTATGGCAAAATGCTACCCTGGTACATTCCGACTTCAGCGAATTCAATGTTCTTTGGCACGAAGGCGTGCCTTGGATAATTGATGTCGGTCAGGCAGTGGTTGAGCAGCATCCATCTTCCAAGGAATTCCTCGTCAGAGACGTAACTAGAACAGTTGAGTGGGCCAATCGGAATGGGATGGCCGTCGACACTGCGGAATCCGTGTTAAGGGTGATTGAAGATCCTGCACCAAATCTGGAACCACTTCCTGGATTGGATTGAAGAAGGGCGTATCGGTTGAGTTGTCATGGAGCCACTTACGAGGATCCCCAAGGAACGGATTGCAGTCCTCATCGGTAAGGGCGGAGCAACTCGCAAAATGATCGAAGATGCCGCTGGGGTGAAGATACACATCGATTCTGAAACAGGAGAGGTTTCCGCGTCATGGCCCGAAGACGCCGATCCGGTTCACAGAATCAAGCTACCAGACATAATCAGGGCCATTGGAAGGGGATTAGCCCCTTCTAGGGCTGTCCGCCTGATCTCTGACGACACCTTTCTGCGCATGTATGACATCAGGGAATGGGTCGGTCGACGAGGAAACCATACTCGAAGGATGAGAAGCAGATTGATTGGAAGAGATGGCAAAATCAGGACTCTGATAGAGAGCTTTACGGGCACGGAGATTGCAATCCACGGCTCAACTGTTGTAGTAATCGGAGACGAGGCAGGACTCATGATGGCCTGTACGGCGATAGAGGGGCTATTGGATGGCGCCGAGCACAGCACGGTCATCAGGGGCATGGAGAAAGACGGTAGGAGACGACGTATAGAAGACAGGAGCCTAGGAAGCTACCAGATAAGGGAGTCAGAAGCCGACGATCAATCTGGCTTCGAAGATCTGGTACCCGGCCTCTCAGACGCTCGCAATCGACGAAATCGCCGTTTCAAAAATGCACAAGTAGATCTAGAGGACCAATCACAGATTGATGATATGGTGGATTTAGAATATGATGAGAGTGTCACATACTCGGAAGAGTGACGGAAAAAAACACCTCACGCGCCGATGCCCTCAAGGAGACGGCACGATTCGCAATCTCCGTGAACCCCCTCGAGACCCTCTATGATTACGAGCGCTGGGCAATACGCATCTTGCTGGTAGTGCTGCTACTATTCGGCATCGGCATAGCAGGGCACACCCTCGATGTAGAGAATCCACTATCTGAGGCAGTGTACACATATTTCCTTGATTCAATTCTAAACGAATCAAGTGGGGATAGCGGTTACAACTATGTCAATACCGCCTCATACGGAATCGGCTTAGCGTTATTTGTAGTATCATTGTCGGGCCTTCTGAGGGTTGCTGGTATCGATGGCTCCGATGCGATGCTCATCGCGCTCCTCCCCTGGGTTTTGTGGGCCCCGCTCGGAGAGGTCATAGAAGATGCCGGACTCTTCAGCGACTCCTTCGCTCCGTGGTTCGTAAGCCCTGGAGTCCATTTCCAGACGGCAGCATGGGTTGTTCTCGCTGGTCTGATTGGCCACCGGGTATCAAACGGCACAATTGAAACAGAGGCTGAGAAGAATGCCGCCACGAGGCATTTTTCTGCGTTCCTCATAGCCGCGCAGGCCTCCATATATGGGATGAGCGTGCTTAGCAGTGACAATGTCGAGATACTCTCGGAGGCATACGATCGAGAGGTGATGCTCATCATCGCAATGTTCGGAGTCACCGCCCCCTACTGGCTCGCAGGCTCGTATGTGGAGCGTTTTGATCATATCCAGCGAACTGTGTATTCCACTGGAGTGGGGGGATCAATCGTGCTCTTCGGGATGCTCGCCGGCTTCGCCATAGGTAGGGAAACATCTGAGATGACCGCATGGCCGATAGTAGTCGTATTCGGCGTCCCAATCCTTGTTTGCTATGTTTTGTATTCATTTGGCAAGGATGATGCTGAGGAATCACTCAATCTCGGGTACATTCCAGGGGTGCTCCCTCCAGGGGTAACAGAGAGCGAGTATCTCGAATCAAAAACCCCCTTGGGCGAAAAGGTCGATGAACTCAGGAAGAAAGCAGTTCTTGCAAGCCCTGCAGTATTCCTCCCAGTTGGCGGTCAGATAGGGGATGGTATCGCGACCTGGATCGGGATAGATTACTTCGGGTACACCGAGAAGCACGTAATTAGCTCAATGGTCACCGACTTTATGGATACCTCCCTGACATTCACGCTACTGAAAGTCGGTATTGCCGGTGTCATCTGTTGGTTCTATTCGCAAGCCGTATTCGAACACAGACAGCAGCATCTCCGAGTCCTCATCGCGCTGTGCCTGATGGTCGTGGGTATGGCACCCGCTCTCAGGAATGTGTTCAGGCTCACTCTGGGCGTTTAGGTCCAATTCAAACATTCAAACGCAACACCCTGTCAACCAGTAGCATGAACGTACTCGCAGATGACGAATTGCCCTTTGAACCGGAGATGTTGGATCGTCTCGCTGAAGTTTCGATAAGAGTCGGTCTGAACCTGCAACCAGGACAGGATCTAATCATCACAGCACCAGTGGAAGCGCTCCCACTCGTAAGGAGGCTGGCAGCTGAGGCATACAGAAATGGAGCAGGCATTGTGACAACCATGCTCTCCGATGACGATCTGGCTCTAGCTCGATATGAGAACGCATCCGACGAGAGCCTGGACAGAGCGCCAGACTGGATGTTCAGGGCCATGGCCGAGGCTTTCGACAACAATACCGCAAGACTCGCTATTTCGGCAGCCAACCCTCTCTTACTCGCTGGACAAGACCCCTCCAGAGTTGCGAGGGCCGGAAAGTCGATGTCTTTGGCTTCAAAACCTGCCATGGAGCGAATCACAAATTTCTCCACCAATTGGAATATAGTGTCCTACCCCGGTCTTGCATGGGCCAAGCAAGTCTTCCCGGATATGGGCGATGATGAGGCCGTCGCCGCTCTGGCTGAGGCCATATTCTCAATATCGAGGATAGATAACGAGGATCCGATAGCGGCTTGGAAATCACATCAGGAGGTCCTAACGAAAAGGCAAGAATGGCTGAACGAGCAAGAATTCCACTCTCTCCACTACAAAGCCCCTGGGACTGATCTGACAATAGGCCTAGCAGATGGGCATGCATGGAAGGGCGGGGCGAGCACAGCCAAGAACGGGATCCAATGTACGCCGAATATCCCTACTGAGGAAGTCTTCACAACGCCCCATTCAGATCGGGTTGAGGGCACTGCGAGGGCCTCGAAACCTTTGGTATACCGAGGGACACTTATCGATGGGATAGAGGTGAGGTTCGAGGCTGGAAAGATCGTCGAAGCAAGAGCGGAAAAGGGGGAAGAAGTATTCCTAAAGCTACTTGACACGGATGACGGTGCAAGAAGGCTCGGCGAAGTCGCGCTTGTTCCCCATTCCTCTCCAATAAGTGCCTCAGGCCTCCTTTTCTTCAATACGCTATACGATGAAAATGCATCATGTCACATCGCACTCGGCCAGTGTTATTCTAAGTGTTTCAAAGGGGATATAGGGAATGATCCCGAGTCAGTCTCCAAGGCAGGCGGAAATACATCCAATATCCATGTCGATTGGATGATTGGATCAGAAAAGCTCGACATCGATGGAATCTCGAAAGATGGCAGCAGGAAACCAGTCATGCGAAAGGGAGAATGGGCATACGAGTAGCCAGATTGTCAGACCCCGCCCATAGACTCAGCGATCAAGTCGCTCATATTCTCATGCTCATGATAGGCCCTGTGGCCGGCTATGAAACCACCTGCATCACGCTTGGTGCCGATGAACTCCTCGCCACATACTGGGCAGAAGACACGCACGATCTCAGCCTCCACATAGGTGCCATCATCGCGAACCAACGTCACAAATATCCCTATGTCGTCTTCAGTGTACTGCCGCTTACCGTCTGAATCGCCGACCATGCCTTTCGAGACGAGGTCTGATGTGTGAATCCTTCGGGGCATTCAAGTTCACAAGCCCTCCCACAAGGTCGCATGACAAAGCTGCGGACGCGCGTGAATCGCGGCGATGAGGTGTGGATATCACGCTCTGAGCGTAATTCCGCCCTCATACAGGAGCTCCGCGAGAGAATCGACGCAGCTATGCAGGGCGGCAGTGAACGCGCTGTGTCGCTCCACAGGGGGAGGGGCAAGCGCCTGCCCAGAGAACGAATAGCAGAGATATGCGACCCAGGTACTCCGTTCCTCGAACTCTCTTCCCTCGCCGCAGACGGCCTCTACGACGGCCGAGCATATTCGGCGGGCATCATCACAGGGATAGGCGTAGTCAACGGGCGAGAATGCCTTTTTGTGGCCAATGATGCCACTGTGAAAGGCGGATCGTATTACCCGATGACTGTGAAGAAACACGTTCGTGCACAAGAGATCGCAGAGGCAAATGGCCTTCCCTGCATATATCTGGTCGATTCCGGCGGCGCATTCCTTCCCATGCAGGACGAAGTATTTCCCGACAGGGACCACTTCGGCCGAATTTTCCGCAATCAGGCCATTCTCTCAAGCAAAGGAATACCCCAGATAGCAGCTGTACTCGGTTCTTGCACCGCCGGGGGAGCGTACATCCCCGCAATGAGCGACGAATCGATTATCGTGAAGGGAAATGGCACGATTTTCCTCGCTGGACCACCACTCGTCAAAGCCGCTACTGGCGAGGAAGTTAGCTCCGAGGATCTGGGCGGAGCCGACTTACACACCCGTGAATCCGGAGTCGCTGACCATTATGCCGAGGATGAGGACGAGGCACTCCACATGGTGAGGGATATCGTGGAGCATCTCAATATAGAGCCAAAAAAGCGTCTAGATACCCGTCCCGTCGAACCCCCTGCCCATGATCCAGAAGACCTTCTTGGCATCATTCCCGAAGACAATCGAACTCCATTCGATGTGAGGGAGGTCATCGCGAGAATGGTCGACGGTTCGAGATTCCACGAGTTCAAGCCAAGATATGGAACCACCCTCGTCTGTGGATTCGCGCATATTCACGGTTACCCCGTCGGCATCGTCGCAAACAACGGGATCCTGTTCTCCGACTCTTCTCTGAAGGGCGCGCATTTCGTCGAATTGTGCGGTCAGAGGGGCACTCCCCTCATATTCCTCCAGAACATATCCGGATTCATGGTCGGCAGGGATGCAGAGGCCGGGGGCATTGCGAAGGACGGCGCCAAATTGGTAACTGCCGTCTCCTGCGTTCCCGTCCCAAAATTCACGATAATCATCGGAGGCAGTCATGGAGCAGGGAATTACGGGATGTGCGGCCGTGCCTATGATCCAAGATTCCTGTTCATGTGGCCCAATGCGCGGATATCGGTAATGGGGGGCCCTCAGGCTGCTGATGTGCTTGCTACGGTGAAGGAAGACCAGAGGTCCAGACAGGGAGAAGAGCCGATGAGCGAAGAGCAGAGGGATGAATTCAGATCACCGATTCTGGAGAAGTATGAGACTGAAGGGAGCCCATATTACTCCACAGCGCGTCTTTGGGATGACGGGGTCATAGATCCGAGAGACACGCGAGACATACTCGGCCTCTGCATCTCTGCAAGCCTGAACTCCCCCTTCCCAGATCAGCGCTACGGCGTTTTCAGGATGTGAGCAGATGCAAGAACCGAAAACAGAACTATGTTCGCTTGAGATAAAAGGCCAGCAAGCCACAATAACGCTTCAAAGAACGGATGCGCTCAATGCCCTGAGCATCCAACTGATCACGGAGATTTGCGATCTTCTAGACTGGACGCGCGCGAACTCGGTTCCCGAAGGCGGTAACCTGAGAGTACTCCATATCCGAGGG
>JAZANC010000004.1:0-3106 GCA_036228805.1 Thermoplasmatota archaeon | reverse complement strand
TAGCGATGCATCCACAATCGCCTTCTTTCAGATAGTCGGCGAAGACGCAGCAGAAGCTATCGCTCCCCTACTTGGAGCTGGTTTGATCGGATTCGTATCTTGCTGCGGCATGGTCTTCGGATTCATTGTTTTCTTTATTGGCCTGTTGACCGGGGGCGATCCTCCTCAAGAGGTCCAGTTTGTGTACCAGTCTCCAGATTCAATGGCCATGAATCCCCAAGTCAACGATTCTGAAACTGAACCCAAACTCAAAGATCAGATAATCGGCGAATCAAGCGAATCCAAGGAGGGAGAGTGGTGGGATGAAATCGTCAAAGACGAATGACCATCCTCTTCGGAAAAGTCTGGTTGACTGGTATGACGCTGAGAAGCGTGATTTGCCGTGGCGCAGAACAAAGGACCCTTGGTTGATTCTTCTTTCAGAGGTAATACTCCAACAGACTCAGGTATCACGGGGAGTCGAGTATTGGGAGAAGATCTCGAATCGATTTCCCAATCCAAGGGCACTCGCTAAAGTGGATCAAGAGGAACTCCTAACCCTTTGGCAAGGTGCAGGATACTACGCTAGAGCAAGAAGATTGCACGCTCTTGCCGTACAAGTATCCAAGCCGGCTATAGAAGGAGGCTTTGATGGCACCATCCCCGGATCAATACAACAGCTCCTAGAATTGCCTGGAATAGGCGCGTACACTGCTGCTGCAGTGGGGTCAATTGCATTTGACCTGCATGTTGGGGTGGTGGATGGCAATGTTCGCCGAGTAGCCTCTAGACAGACTGGAAACCCAAACCCGACCCATGATCTAGTGAGTATCTGGGCCAATTCCATGCTTATCCCCGGTCGACCCGGGGATTCTAATCAGGCCATGATGGATCTTGGAGCAGTAATATGCAAGCCAAAGGCCCCAAAATGCGAGTTATGCCCAATCTCTGATAGTTGCCAGGGCAAAGAAAATCCATTAGCGTATCCAGCCGCAACCAAGAGGAAGAAATCGATCGAAAACCTCGATGCTGCCGTCTTGCTCGATCCCTCAGGCCGGCCACGTCTATCTAGAAGAGACCCTTCGGAAAGATTCGGCGGCATGTGGGGGCCACCTATGCGCGACATCGCCACTGATTCGCTAACCCTGGTGGGAGAAGTAGTCCATCACTTGACACACAGGGAACTACGGGTCAAGGTTTGGTCAGGTCAATGTTCCAAGGGCACCGACCCATCTACTGTCCCAATATCTAATCTAGATCGAAAGATTTTGCAGATAGCAGGCGTGATGTGAGGGCTCAACATCAATTCATACGTTAGAACACACACGAATGCGCGTGGAAACCGTTTCAACAGACTCCTGGAAAAGGGTCATGAAGAGTAGCAAGTTGAAAACAGGACAAAAAAAGATGAAGACAATCGGGCGAACTCCGATCATGTTGCTGAGGACGGAGGATACTATACATGCAACAGGTGCGCTTTGCAAGCACATGGGATGGCCACTCTCATGGGGGGGCAAGGTGGATGAAGACTGCATAACATGCCCCCTCCATCAATCCCGATACGAGCTTGAAACGGGAGAGGTTCGCGAATGGTCACCCTTTCCATTGCTCCCAGCATATGGCAGACTTGTCGGATCGATGCGAAAGAAGAGACCGCTTCAAGTTCACGAGGTCCGTGAGAAGGAGGGATGGATCGAGGTCAGACTTACGTCCTAGGACGAATCACTCTTTGGAATCAAAGCGAATCGCCACAAGATGTATGGCCACTCCCACAGGCATCAGCATAACGCCGAAGAAGACCGATGACGCTGACACCCACCGACTGCTGCCCATTTCTACACACCTCTTCCACATCCATCTGGTCACGACTATGTCGCCCGCCACAAAGTGCGCCCACGCAGCAGCAGCACCAGCCCTTGTTCCTAGCAATTCCGCCAGGCTAGCGAGTACCCTATCGGGCTCGATCGAATCCTTTGCAAAGTCCAAAAGAACCTGCAGATCCGATACCATAAGGGCCCACCAGATGGCTATGGGGCCGATGAAGAAAAGAGGCCCGCCCATGATCTTCTTAGTTATCGCATGCTCTGGGTAGAAGAGCATCGCGAACCAGAAGGGCCCTACCCACATAGTCGAGAGAAAGAAAGAGAGATCGTACACATCCAAATCAGACCCTCCTCATATTCAATCTAGGATCTTTACAATATCAACTAATTCATCCCAGTCAGCCCAGTATGAGTGTTCGAGCGATTCAACACTCCCGTCACTCCGATATATCTGCAGAGTGGGCGTCGACGGTTGATCGAACGCTTCATAGATACTCTGAGTCGATATCGAACCAGAATCCAAATCCAATATCTCCACATCTTCGCTTGGAACCATCACCGGCCAACTAGAAGGGTGTTCAGCCTCATCTCCAACATACATTGACAGCACTTCTCCTTCATCTTCAAAAGCAGCATATCGATGAATGCTCACAACCTTGGACTCTTCGATTGTTCCGTTCTCAATGCCCGCATAAATCATATCAGTCCAATCATGGCATCCTCTACATGAGGCCCCAATCCACAAAATAAGGGCATCTTCTTCATTCACAACCTCCCTCAAGTCGAGTACTTGTGGTGCGTTTTCGCCCCCTTGATGAGTCACCGACTCAAAAGAAATACGCTGTAGAGATTCTTCGGAAGATTCTACTCCATCTGAAGAGAGTTCGGGAGCCACACAACCAGACAGTATGAAAACAGTCAGCATCAGAATGGGAATACAACGCATCACGACACCACAGTAGAGGGATTCGATGAAATCTGACCAGAGGGCTCGGGGACAGGATGCTTGGAATAAGGGAACCATGTATCCACCCCGTTCCACTCAGGGTGAATGCCCATATCCGCCAAGACCAATTTACTGGTTATGCGGCCTGACTCGAAAATCGTGGGGAGCCCGCTTCCTGGATGCGTGCCACCGCCTACAAGGTACAGGCCCTGAAACTCATCAAATCTATTCCCGGGTCTTAGGAACAGCATCTGATCAAGACTGTGCGCTAGATTGAACACAGCACCCCTGTAGATATCTGATGAGCCCCAATCATCGGGAGTCACAATCGACTCGCTTACGATATGTTCCTCAACAT
>JAZANC010000003.1:0-2600 GCA_036228805.1 Thermoplasmatota archaeon | reverse complement strand
CACGCCAAGTTTTGGGACCCACTTGGACATCCACTGTCCACGTCATGAACATCAGAGACATGAAGAGGAAAAGCGGTGCAACGGCATCGTTCGAGACCTTTCTACGCCCAGAGGGGAAAAAATCATCTGACACCCTCGCTGGAAGAACGTCCCTTGCAGCATTTTCAAGCAGGAGGGAACACGATTCCAAAGATGACCCGCCACCTGCCGGTAAGGAAACCGAATCAGACAGCGCGCAATCCTTGAGCCGATTGATCGTTCTCGAAGACGCGGACCACATGAGTATGAAGTGGCAAGCATATCTTCGTAGAATGCTAGAAACAGTAGGCCCGGCTTCCAGATTCATATTCACTGCACGAGCACCATCCGCCATCATAGACGCACTCAGGTCGAGGACTCAGATGATTCGCCTTCCCTCCTGCGATGATAAAAAACTCAAGGAAATCTTGAACCAAATAACCCACGCCGAGGGTATAACCGTTGAAAATGGCATTATCGACGATATCCTATATGTAAGTCAGGGTAATATTCGAAGAGCGATATTTATGCTTGAGCTGCTTTGGGCCCATGACAAATTATCTGATCGATCAGCGATACACGATTTAATCCAAGGAATCACCATGAAAGCGGGCAGAGACATCATCGAGATGGCCCTTCAAGGCAAAGTCGTCGGCTCAAGATGGTTAGATCGCAATGGAAGAAGAATCCAAGTAAGAACAGGAGCAGTAGCTGAAGTAGACCGTCTTTTGGATGATCATGGTCTTGAGCCTGAAGATGTAATTGACCAGATACATTCAGCACTTGTAGGCCGACGACTCCCGTTGGATGACATACTCAGGAGCGAGATACTGCAGGCCCTCGCCAAATGCAGCCGAGACATCCAACTACGCACGCATGCAAGAATTCATTTCGAGCACTTCCTTCATCGAGTTGCTGAAGTCGGCCGTAATCACATCATTACAACATAATGGCGGGCGCGGCAGGATTCGAACCCGCGGTCCCCGGCTTAGGAGGCCGGTGCATTATCCAGGCTATGCTACACGCCCGTATCGCCCAGGACGCCCCCTTCAAGAAAGCCTCCTATCGAATTGCCATATTTTACCGCCATCAAGCGATGACCTCAAACACATCCAGCAAAAGCGACGGTCGAACAACATATGGACCTGCCAACCCCCTATGCCGAATCTGAGCAGGACGAATCCTCGATTTCATCAGCGATGGAACGAAGAATACAATCTAGAGACAAATGGAGGGGAAGATGGACAAAACTCACCACGAACCCTGTTCTCCGCTATGCAAGATATTCATTGGCATTCGCTCTTCCCATATCTATCATAGCATCATCAGCTTTCCTAGACTCAGACTTCCTCAATATCTCCAGAATAATGTGGTTGACATCCACCATTTTGTTTATCCCTCCACTAGTAGCATCTTCCTATGCAAGAATGGCTGCCAAAGATCGTTTAGAACTCCGAAGACAGGGATTTTCACTTAGAGAATCATACGTCGGCGTCGATCGAATCTTGAACCAACTCGAAGAAAACAAACTCAGAGAGCGAACCAGGGTTTCAGCAGCCGTAGTAGGCCTGATCCTTGCATCGACAGTTTCTTCCGCCCCACTGCAAACAGATCTTTCACTCACTCTTCTGGGATTGACTGCCATTCTCTCTATTGTTATTCTATTCGCCACTATGTCAATTGAAAAACAAAAATCGATGGATACTGGAAAAACCCCCTTGTTGAAACTTCATACCCCCTCTCTCCACGATACTCTCGCCGAACCCTTGCTGGTCGATCTAGTCTATGCACATCTAGATCCTGAAACCTCCAGCAGGTGGAATATTTGGATAGAAAAAATAGGTAAAGGAGTAAGGCGTCAACAGCAATCAGAAGATGCTATTGAGACGGTTTTGAGAGCTATTTACCTCTCCATGCTTGAAGAAATCGACCAGGACGAAAAAGACAGGATCTGTGCTGAGGTTCTGAATACCAGGTCTGTGGAACAGCTAAGGGATGAGAAAGAGCCCTTTAATTTCGAACAACTCGAGACGTTATTGGAACACGTCATTGAAAGAAAGCCAGGCCTTTTCCGACTTTTATCTAGAACGATACAAAGAGCGTCAAGGCTTCGGCAATCCGAGACGTGGATACTAGATGCAGACCTGCCTCCGAGAGCAATGCACGGCGAAAGCGATCTTTTCGTTCTAGCAAGTCCCGATCAAAACTCTTCCAAACCACTTGAAATCGATATAATAACCGTTGAAGGCGAACCCGAGGTTCAGATGATTCGCCTTCCGCCAATCGATCGAAGTGTGAGGCCAGGTAGAACTGATGGCGAAGATGCGTGGATCAGATTCAATACGATCATTGACAACTCCCACATTCTTTGGATTGGCATGGCTTGGAATAAATCAGGACATGAAGGCCGTTCAGTCCAAGTCAACCTCCTCACGGAAAATGAAATTACAATCAAGTCACTCGTGTTATGGACCATCATGGAAGACGGAGACGGATTCCTGTTTAGCACAATTCGAAATGCGGTTAAAGAAGTGTATTCGATGGTCACTCGAACTATTATCCGGTGATGAACGAAGCGTCAT
>JAZANC010000002.1:0-8509 GCA_036228805.1 Thermoplasmatota archaeon | reverse complement strand
TTCTCACTGCTGGATCTACATAGACATCTTCAATGGCTTCCTGCATAGCAACAACTCTGGCAGGATCGGTAATGACGTCTACATCGACATCGTCTTTCTTACGCTCGATTCTTCGAGCAAGAATCTCATCCTCATCACCTCTGTCTGGGTATCCAACGCTCATCTTGAACATGAATCGATCTAACTGTGCTTCAGGCAATGGATACGTACCCTCTTGCTCAACAGGATTCTGAGTTGCCATGGTGAGGAACGGTGAAGGTAGTTTGTGAGTTACAGTTCCTATGGTAACCTGCTTTTCCTGCATGGCTTCTAGAAGTGCCGCCTGCGTCTTTGGAGGCGCCCTATTTATCTCGTCAGATAGAAGCAGGTTGCAGAAGATCGGTCCCGGCTTGAATGTGAACTCCCCTTTCTTCGCATCATATATGTTGGTACCTGTTATGTCTGCTGGGAGCAAGTCTGGAGTAAATTGGACACGCTTGAAATCACATCCAAGGGCATCAGCGAATGTATTCGTCATCAGAGTCTTAGCAAGACCGGGATAATCCTCGAACAGCAGATTCCCATTCGAGAGGATATTTATCATCACATTGTCGATAACATGAGATTTTCCAATAATCACTTTCTGGACCTCTCCTGAGATGGCCTTCGCAATCGCTCCAACAGCCGTCAAACGTTCGCTCATTTCACCGCCTCCACGTGCTTCAGCAGCCTTTTTGGCATAACCGTCATCTATCTTTTTGGCATCTTTTTCCTTCTTTTTCATGCCGGCTGGCGGCGCTGGTGTGTCTGACATGTTGTACTCTCCTGTGTGTTCAGTTTGGCTTTCCCCATTTACGTATAGCGACCATTAGTTGTCGCAATTCTTGGGACTGGTAAACGCGAGTTTGACTATATGCAAGCTCGACAAGTTTGGGATCATTGATCATCGTTTGAACCTCAGCAGGAGGCTTTAGTGCCAACTGATCCCTAGTTAAATCATAGTGGACCCTTACCTTTGTGAAAAGTGCTTGTTGGACACGTTCTTTGTATGTTGAAGGATCTAATTTGGAAGGCCTTTCTTTGAAACGCGTCAAATCGAATACATGTCGCCAGTTCTCTTTCTGTGGAACAATCATCATCGATACGAGAAGTAGTAGCCCCACATTCAGTACAACTAACCATTTCAGGAATGGATTTGATGTGAGGAGTACCACGGTGCCCATCGATTCCACGAAAGGCGCGGAAAGCCGTCCGGTTGAGTGACGACTTTCATCAAAGACGATCTGGTATTGGGACTTGTCGTCTCTAAAGCTAGACGACAACTCCGGATTTCGATGCTCCATCATATCGAATATAAGCGACTGAAAGTACGCCGAATTGCCACTCCACTGCCCCTCTGGGATTACATCAAGCCAACACGAATTGACCGTATCGCAACTCTCCCTTATCCCCTGTGTCTGCGCCTGCTCAAGGTCCCATAACATGTTGGAGAATGCCTCATCGTCAGCGACAAATGTGATACTGCCTGTCACATCCACCTCAGCCAGCTCGGTCGTACCGACGAAGCCCCCTTGCCTTTCTTGAGGCCTATCGTAGGCCTTGACAGGGTAATCTGCTCTGATTATGAGTGCCAAGTCCCCAGGAGCAGGATTTCTGTAGTCGCCAGCATCAGCAGTTCCAGTTCCAGCCACATCGATGAAAGCCGCGGATGAAGCTCTTGCAAGAATCTTGACAGTACGGTGGTCAGGATCAGCCTTATCCTCCTCAGTAGGTTCAAACTTCAGGCCAGTAGGGGATCTGAACATCACTGGAAGTCTGCATTTGGTCATCAGATTATTTCGGATCTGATCGTCCGTACACACTTGACTCAGATACGCTGGTTGCATAGTCCGGACATCTTCTCCGACTGCTGCCGCTGACCAGACATTCCTCCATGAAGGCTCATACGGGTCACCCTCATCATTGTAAACGAGGAAATGTTGGTTTTCATCATAAAGAGGGTCATCGAAGAATGTGACTCCGAATAGCGCTGCCAACTCGTTTGCATTCGAGTTCTCAGATGCAACAATCACCTTGCCCCCGGACTCAGTGACGAAGTCATATATCGCTCGCGACTCAGTCTGATCTATGGGCTTTTCAGGGCCTACGATTAACAGCATACTTCTGTGAGGGTCCCTCCAGTCATTGACCAACATAGGCGTCGAAATAGTATTGGCCACGTCGTATCCGTAGCTAGTCTCCCCAATGCCCGTGGTTACATCTTCCATGAGCGTGTCGCGCATACTCGAAAGCTGAGCGAATTTTTCCGCATCCGTATCCCCGCCATCAACGTACGCGGAATAGTATGTTTCATTGGAGAGTACGAAGAACATGGGAAGAATGAGTAGGAGAACTGCAGTAATTGCAAGAGACCAGATTACGATCCTATTGAATCGCTCCGCATCTTCATTGGTACTAGCCATGCCGAACCTCCTCATTTCCCGCCCGGCACAGTAGCCGACAGGCCCTTTGCGGGATTCGCGAGGTGTTATAGGTTGCTGAAACCAGTTTGCAACACCCGACCTCTTAATGTCGGCATTATCTTCGTAATCTTGCTGACATCATGGCGGCAGAAAACATGGCGATTATGCTTGGAATGAGTCCTAATGCAGGCAAACCCGTTGTTACAACTTCAACGGTTTCTCCGCCATCATCTCCCTTCCCAGTATCGCCATCCCCTCTGTCGTCGGTGGCAGCTTGAACCTCTATTCGCGTATCATCACTAGATGTCTGGGACCCCCCGGACCCTTGGGATATCGCTTGAACTTCCACATCGCAATACTTCGATGGATGGCTAAGAGCCGCCTCGAATACCACATTCGCATTAATTGATCCGCCTACTGCCACCTCCTTGTTAGTGAGCTCCGAAACCTGATTTCCGACGGTTATCAGCGTGCAATCAACTGAAACCTCGATTTCGGAGGCCCTGTCTGCAATATTGCCATTGTTTGAGAGCGTCATACGGAGTATGGTGTCAGCACCAGCATTAATGGGGCCGAGAGGATCCTCTATCTCGATTGATAACATATGTATGGCTGGAATCTCGATAGCCACATCGTCAGAATTTGTATCTCCAGGAAGCGCAACAGGTATCCCCTGCCTGGCAGTAACGGTGGCAGTTACTTGGAAGTCTTCGGTTGTCCCGGCAGGATGAGCCATTACATCAACACCGCTAATCACTCCGTCCACAGTGACATTCTGACCCGCGCCCACCGTTACATCCGAAGGGCATGCGACTTGGGCTTCGAATGGCCCGGTGCAGTCGAGAGACACTTGGATACTCGTTAAACCATCATTCTCGATTAGTATCGGAATAATCGCCTCTCCTCGATCAGATAGCATGATTTTCTGTATTTCGCCGTCTTCGTCGGCAATTGCTACCGACCATCCGGTGATGCCGTCTTGTGCAGTCACTATTATCGCTGATCCGGATACGAGCAATGAAGCCATAATCACGCCGATGTAGCGCGATTTGCTGCTTCCTCCATAGCTCTCTTGGCGAGAACAGAAGCCATTTTCTTTCGATATGATGGAGGGAACCACGTATTTAGAACGGGTCGTACCGTTCTCTTGAGTTCTGCCCCCAGACGTTTGGCTTCCAAGCCCCATTCAGCACCTATGTCGATAGAATCAACCAGGTCTTTGTGACTTCGGGGGATGCTCTCAAATCCAGTACTTGCCATATTAAGTCCAGAGATCTTCCCTCCATCGTCTACTTGAACGGCGAATGCAACCCCACCTTCTGGAAAGTCCCAAGCTTCTCTTTGCCTCAATTTCTGATAAGAGCCAAACATCGTAGAAGACGATTCTGGAAGCTCAACATGAGTCACAATCTCTCCATTTTTCAGAACATTTCTGGTTATACCGTCCTCTTGGAAGAATTGTTCCAAAGGCATATTTCTACGACCTGCACTGGAAGCAAGATGTACCACCGCACCTAAACAAATCAACGCTGGAGCAAGATCGCCTTGGTAAGTAGCCACGCAGAGCTCATTTTGATTGGGTATAACCCTGCAGTCTGCCCCCGTCCCCTCATCACATTTGTGACAGTAGTCTATCGAACGACGCCAAGTCTCACTTTGATTCAGCCAAAAGCAACGTGTATCCAGACATAGATTGCCACCAAGAGTTCCAGAGCGACGTATCATTATGCTAGCAACACTCGCTGCCGCTTCAGAAATGAGTGGATGAACATCTGCAGACTCTACGATATCTTGCAATCTTGCCATAGCGCCTATTCTGAATGACGAAACTCCCCCAATCTCTTCAACGGCCGCTAGAGAAATGACTTCAGATTTTGGATTAATGCCCCATTTGTAATTAGGAATTAGATCGGTGCCCCCGGAGATCCAATCAAATTCCATCCCTTTATCAGACAGTTTTCTAGCTGTTTCAACCGCTTCATCTATTGTGGACGGGGTATGGATTTTGAATGCAGGGGTCCTCATGTTTCCTCACCCCTATGACGGCGCTCGGTGTGTAACCACGCACTCCCAGCCAATCCGGGCCCTTCGAGGTATTTTTCATCCGGTATTACTTGGACATGCCAATCTGGATCTAATTCCTCGGGAGGTATCTCTGGGTCATTGCCGAATAGTGCTCCGTTGTGGTATGCGGCCGGTTCAGATTTTAGACGACGCTCCCTGTCTCTGATACTATGCTGGGCTCCCCTTTCTTTCAGAATCTTGGATAGCGGGGCCTGATCTAGCCTGGGTGGCGAAAGATCTAGCGGACTCTCAAACCCCCTCTTCTTACAAGTAGATTCTACAGCACGGTATATTCTATCCGGGGTCATGGGCAATTCTTGTATTCTGACTCCGATGGCATCGTACACAGCATTGCAGACCGCCGGGAGAATCGGCAATAGGGGTCCTTCTCCCGCTTCCTTGGCTCCAAACGGCCCCTCTGGATCGTTAGACTCGACAATTATGGGGATAACCTCGGGCATCTCATGGACTGTGGGTATTTTGTAACCAAGAAGATCAGGATTCAGAAGATTACCAGTTCTGCCGTAACGCATCTCCTCAGAGATTACCTGGCCAAGTCCCATGTGACAAGATCCGATAATCTGCCCTTCTACGGAGAGCGGATTGAGTGCTTTACCGCAATCATGGGCAGCCCAGACTTTCTCTACTTTTATCCTACCAGTCTCTACGTCAACATCTACTTCAGCCACGTATGCGGAGAACGAGTATGCAGGTGCAAGTCCCGCTGCTGCGCCTTTATGCATCTTGCCCATAGGAGGCGTCCTGTATGAACCCGAAGCAACAAGTGCTCCGCGATCTTCCTGTGCCTTGTGGAGGGCTTCAAGATAGGAAACTCCGATCGAGGGATCGTCTTTGCTGAACACTCTCCTGTCCCCAATTACTATTCTCTGCTCATCAACTCCTGTTATCTCCGATGCCGCTGAGATCAACTCAGAACGAATCTGCATGGCCGCAGATACAGCAGCATTCGCATTCATGAAAGTAACACGGCTAGAGTATGATCCAAGATCTACGGGCGCAGTATCCGACTCTCTTGACCTTATTCTTATCATATCCATCGGTAAACCAAGGATTTCGGCCACAGATTGCGCGACAACAGTGTCAGAGCCTTGCCCAATATCCG
The DNA here is from genome assembly GCA_036228805.1 of Thermoplasmatota archaeon. Lineage (GTDB taxonomy): Archaea > Thermoplasmatota > Poseidoniia > Poseidoniales > Thalassarchaeaceae > MGIIb-N1. The sequence continues at coordinate 2,881 of JAZANC010000002.1, read as the reverse complement.
CTGCACCCGTGTGTATGGTTACCCCTCCGTCCATATCGATTTTTAGATGAACAGTAGCGTGAGGGAATTTGTTTGGGTCCCAGTGAATCGGTAGACCACTTCCGGAGATGAAGAAGCCACATCCGACACCAATCCCCTTTCCGAGAGGCATCTTCCTGAATTTTTCATCCCACCCCGATTCTTCTCGGACCCTCTCGAGACACTCCCTCATCCCCATCGAAGTAATCCGGAAACCAGTTATCGTTGCTGAATGGGGAGGTAGCAGATTGGCAAGCCTAAGATCTATGGGATCGACTCCGAGCTTTTCTGAAATGTCGTCAATACCTACTTCAACAGCACATCTAGAGTTAACCGCCCCATGCCCCCTCATCGCTCCGCTTGCTGGCTTGTTAGTCCAAACCCTGGCGCCAGTGTAATGGAATGACCCAATTTCGTAGGGCGCTGTATGGAGTACACCATTGTAGTAAGTGGTGACATGGCCAAAAGATGCAAATCCACCCCCATCAATGAGGGCATCCGTCTCTATCCCACTAAATCGGCCTTCGTCATCGGCGTGGATGGCCATGGATATCTTCGATGGATGCCTTCCACGATTGGTCCAGAAGACCTCCTCCCGATCAAAGGTTATCCTGACAGGACGACCAGTCTTCCTGGCTAGAATCGCTGCACACATTTCATGGGGGAATGGGTCTGATTTACCTCCAAAACCCCCGCCTACAAACGTCCTGTAGACGTTAATTTGGTGCATCGGTATCTCAAGTACATCTGCTAATGCACGATGCACATAGTGGGGAACTTGCTGAGGCGTGTAGAGGGTGAGCCGTCCACGAGGATCCCAATGCGCGACGACTGCATGTGGCTCGGTAAATCCGTGATTCACGCCCTTGAATGTCCATGAACTCTCATGCGATGCGATCGAGTCTTCAATACTCTGAATTCTACCGAATTTTTGGAACACTCGCTTCTGTACATTCGACTCTCCGATGTGGTATCGTCCTCTGTCATGAATTGGATTATCCGAATCTTTCAAACCATCCTTTATGTCGAATATAGGTTCCAAATCTTCGTATTCGATACGGATAGAACTGGCTGCCAAGCGTGCTGTATCTTCATCTTCGGCCGCTACACATGCAACGATATCGCCAATATGACGAACTTTCTCTACCGCCATCGCATGCTCATCTTTGGTGACTGGCAAGACTCCGAAGGCATGGGGCGCATCCTTCCCTGTTGCGATGCCAAGAACCCCTGGGAGAGATTCAGCCTCGCTAGCATCTATCGACAATACCCTTGCATAATGCCGATCGGTACGGACAAGACGTCCGATAATCTCGCCAGGAAGGCGGATATCATCCCCATATGCTGCTTGTCCAGTAACTTTCCATTTGCTGTCTATGAGGGGGGTACGTTTTCCAATCACTCGTCCAGTTATGAGGTCATCATGACGATGAGGACCCCATGGCTGGGGTAGGCCGCCGCCCTGACTTTCGGGTATTCTCTCTGTTTCTCTCTTTTCTGAGACTGACGAAGAACCACCTGAACCAGGACGTGTGAAGTCAAGTTTCCCAGGTTGCTGCCTGTAACCGACCATCTCTTTTTTATCCGCCGGCACCCGAATCAGCCTCCATATTCAGGGTGAGGGTTACTTGCAGGGCGGGTATTTGAGATAGGCCTTTCTTCCGATGTAATAATCTCGGAGGCTTCCATTATCGAATCCACAATTTGCTGATATCCCGTGCACCTGCAGAGATTACCCTCTATAGCGTCTCGAGCCTCTTTTCTTGAGGGAGATGGATTTGATTCCAGCAACGCAGCGCAGACGACCAGAAAGCCCGGGGTGCAGAATCCGCATTGACTCCCCCCGCATTCTGCAAACATGGCTTGTATGGGGTGAAGATGATGACCATCTGCGAGCCCTTCCACAGTAGTAATTTCACAGCCCTCCGCCTCTACCGCGAGAGTCATGCAAGACAACTTAGGTTTTCCATCTATTAGAACTGAACAGCACCCACAAGTGCCCATGTCACAGCCTCTTTTCGCACCGAGTGTGCCCACGCCATCCCTCAACACGTCAAGAAGAATATCGTGATCTCTGATGATTATTTGTCGATTCCTTCCATTGACGGAGGCCGACCATGACCTGGTGGAAACCCCGTTTTCGACAGGAAGGGGACGAGCGACCATACAACCACCCGGGGCTGGTGGTGTAAGAGAGTTAGGGCTATTCAGCCAAGGTCATCTACGACCTTGCCCATGATGACTTTCTCGATCAGTTTGAGGTGCCCACCCATGGTCGATCTAGCCATTCCCATTGATTCTGCAAGATTCTTCACACTTATTTTCCTCTCTTCAGAATAGTACCCCATGCTAACTGCGCACCGGAGGACCTCTATCTGGCGCTCAGTAAGCAGGTCTTCCCATAATCCCGAGCCGTCGCCCCTAACTGACTGAATACTTATGGAGTCCCACGGCATCATGATTTTCAGCAATTCAATCAGTCTCTTCATCGAATCTGAATGCCCAGTAAAGTTGAGCTCAAGCCCCTCTGAATCAAGGCCATATGGCGGATGAAGGTGAATCTTCTCAAGATCAAGCATCATCATGGGCAAGGTATGCGTGAGGTTTACCGATGCCAGAAACGTTCCCGTATCTGCATCTGCCTCGTGAACTTCGATAAGGTCGAATGTAGGGATTTCCATCACATCATCCAAGACTCCAGAATGAGGTTTGATTTCTGCAAGATGCTCAATTCCATCCGCGCCCAATTTCAGATGAGCAAGAATCTCGTAACTCTCAACTCTGTCCATCAATTGTCTGAATTCTTCGATTCCTTCGAGACCGCTCCTGTCCCATCGAAGCCTGACGCGTCTCACATCCCACC
>JAZANC010000001.1:0-4484 GCA_036228805.1 Thermoplasmatota archaeon | reverse complement strand
CGCCCTCCTTTGCAGCGACGAATGTGGATCCCACGGAAGTCATTGAGTCTACACTGTCGATCGCATCAGCCCCTAAGTTTTCAATCGCAGATTCTACTCGCTGACGAGCGACGTCCTCAGAGACTGGACCCTCGAATTGGACCTGAATGTCTGCTCCCACCTGAGCAGAGGCCGTTCTCTCATCCACAAGGGTGCCAGTGTACCCCTGAACCGCAGCTAATGTAACGATTGATAGGGTCAAAAGTAGAATTACTGCAAGGCGATTAACAGATTCATTCGACCCTGATGATCTGAGTCCTCTCCGGATATCTGCTACAGCCTTCGACCATCCCACGATTTTGAGCACTATGCGCGGTGCTGCACCGCCGATTCGTCCGAGAACAAGAGCTCCACCTATCCATAGGGCGAATGGGCCGAGTAGGGCGATCAAGGAGTCAACGAAAAAGCCGGTTATGATTCCACGTTCGCCGAATGGGCCCCAGCCCCCTGAGGTCTCTATGTAGCTCTCCACTGTAGCAATTATACCGATAAAGAAAGCTAGTACGTGCAACCAAGTCCTTGGTTTCTTTACGCCCTTTACCTTGCGGACCCCTTCATCGATTTCCATCTCGAGGAAGTCCTTGGTCCGAGCCCTTGCAACCAGATACGCTATTCCCACTGTGAGGAGGAAAACTGCGATAGTATTGCCAACTCCTAGGGTGGGGTTGAGATCTATGTCTCCCTTCTCGAAGGACATGAAACCGACTGCATCCAGGATAAGGGGAACTGAAAGTAATGCAATGATGTACCCAAGAAGCCAACCTGCGATTGAGATAGCGGTCATCTCTCTCAGGACCATCCCCCTCAAACCGCGCTCCGTTCCTCCAATCACTCTGTGAATGGATATCTCCCTCTTACGCTGCTCCAAGGATAGTACCAGCCCATAAATGAGCACTGCGAAGGAGAGTATGACTATGGGAATCATCAAGATGTAATCGAAAACTTGGACAAGTCCAAGGAATATCCTGAAGAACACAAGTGTGCCGGCAATAAGATCATTGTATCTGATCTCAATTTCCTCGTCTGGCCCATATCTTTCTCCCTCCAATTCTTTCTTGTTATCTTCAAGCCAATCGGCTGCATCATCTGTGGAAGACGTCGGGAGGAAGCTTCTATCTATGGCGACTCCGAGATAGCCATGATCGTTGGCCATCAATACAGTCTTGTCCGAATCTGACAGTGCCATATCGCCTACGATTACTGGGTTGAAGAGTAGTGTGGGATTGGTAAATGGCCATTCCTCATAGACGCCGACTATTGTCAGATTTCTGAGTGTCATTGTTACGCTGCAGAACTGATAGCCGCCCGAATCTATGACTCTAGTGACCACCTCTCCCTCGCAATCCGTGAGTTCGCTTCCACTCGGTTGTGAGTCCGTAACATAAGTGAGATTGAGATAGGTGATTGTGTCATTGACCATCACCTCCGCCTGGCTAGCTATCTTGCTGGGCAGTATGACCGGGTTTATTCCTGGTTGGACTGATTCAGGCCATGAGCCGTAAAGTATCCGATCGGAGTATCTGTTAGCTAGCTCTCCATCGAAATGTGCTGAGTCGACGATTCTCAGAATACGGCCCCCGTTTATGGATGGGCCGTTCTCTAGCGCCTCCGGGTAATCCCATGAGACGCCGTCCCAGTTTCCGGTTGGGCCGGCAGCATCGACGGCATTCAAGGGCTGCGGTATGGCGAAGGCACTGTCGAAGAATCCGCTGAGGCGTATTCCCTGCCGTCCGAAAACCAAGCCACAATCGATTATCTCTTCCCTGTCCAAAAGTTCGTCGCACACTGCAGACCATTCAGCCGAATCATTCGTTCTGGTTGTCCAATCGGATTCGCTGTTGAAGTCGACTTTCGCATCGTAGACTTCGTCAGAAAGTCCTCTCTGGAGAGCGCTCTGTGAGAGACCGACTCCGTAGGCAAAAACAGTGGTTATCACAAGGGATGCCAAGAATACGCCTGCGAACACTGCAAGCCCTCTTTCTCTACCTCTCCATGCACTGCGGATTGCCGTGGAAAGATCAGATGGGATATCGGATAATTTATCCGCCATGGATTGGTCATCGAGTTTCTTCATACTCATGATTCGACCCCCGCATCTTCGCCACATGCAGACCTTATGTCGGAACTTGCAGTGACGCCATCCCTCATCAGAAGCATCCGATCTGCCTTTGATGCCAGGAGCGGGTCATGGGTTACCATCAACACAGAAATTGGATCATCGGGATCAGAACAGAGCTCCTTGAATAATTCGATTACAGATTCTCCCGCTTTCACATCGAGATTGCCCGTTGGTTCATCAGCCAGCAGAAGCGGCCTAGATCCTGCGATGGCCCGCGCGACGGCAACACGCTGCTGCTGTCCTCCAGATAATTCGTTGGGCATGAATCTCATTCTCTCAGAGAGGTCCACTTTTTCCATGGCTGATATGGCTCTCTGCTCTGCAACTTCAGAACTCATGCCTGCTAGTTCGAGGGATAGTATGACGTTCTCCAAGGACGTAATGTGGTCAAGAAGATGGAAATCCTGGAAAATCCAGCCCACGCCCTTTCTCCTAACTTCGATGACTTGATTCGGGGATTTCGTACCATACTTCATCGGAGGATCGGCATTGATCTCGATACTGCCTGAATCGCCCTTAAGGAGGCCGCCGATGATGTTCAGAAGCGTTGACTTGCCACAACCAGAGGGGCCCATCAATGCAACTAATTCCCCTTTTTTCATGGAGAGATCGACGCCTTTCAACACCTCAAGCCTACTGAAGCCCGTGCCGAATCCCTTCTTTAGACCCGACACCTCTAGGAGCATGCTAACGTGAGGAGAACCGAACCATTATGATTCTTCGTCTGATGTAATGCCGCTTGATTATGCATATATTCCTAGGACTATCATGGATACGATTGAAGACTTAGGACGGCGTCCTAAGGATGTGACTCGTCGTCTCAACATACTCCTGGTCCATGTCTGGTTCTGGCCGCATGTCGGAGGAGGGGACAGACACGTTGAGTTGCTCGGCAGAGAACTTGTCGCAAAGGGCCACAAGGTTACGGTTTGGTGTGCAGATGTTCCTGAGCATGGTGAGAAAGAGTTCTCTAGGCACGGAATTTCTGTAGTGCGTATCCCTGCGACCTCAGTACTCGGAGGGGTTGATCCGGTTGTTTCGATAAAGAATCTCGACATGTCCGATTTTGATGTCGTACACCTTCATGATACGTTACCTATACTAATTAGGAAGACGGCTCTAAAGGCTTCTAAATTGGGGATCCCTATTGTCACGACATACCATAACGACTACGTGAAATCAACGTTTATTGGCAGATTGATCAAGCGAATAAGGTGGTCTTTTCAAGGCAATAGAACGCTCTCTTCTTCTGAAATTATTATTGCATTGAGGCCCTACTTCGAAGATCTACTTAGATCGAAGGGTGCAAGGGGAGAGATAAGGATAATCCCAACTGGATTTGAGCCCCCTCAGGATTCTCGTAAACGTCCAGAAGGGGCTCCTGATGGGCCGTTCTTGCTTTATCTTTCACGCCTGACTAAACAGAAGGGCGTTGACATCTTGCTCGATGCATGGGGTTCTATGGATGATACAGAACGTAACGGGCATACAATGGTGGTTGCAGGAACTGGACCCATGGAGCAGGATGTGATTGATGCTTCTAATTCACCTTCTGAATCTGATCTTTATCACCTAGGTCTCGTTGACGAGGAGGAGAAATCATGGCTGCTAGAAAATGCATCGGGCCTTGTGCTTCCCTCACGATTTGAAGGGTTGCCTGCAGTATTGCTAGAGGGGGCATGGACTGGCCTTCCAGTTGCTATGGCGGATGTTAACGGATTGGGGAATTTTGTCGAAAAGGGGGGTTTCGGGATCACATTTCAGCCGGATAGTGTAATGCAATGTAAACTTGGAATGTTGCGCTTGTCTCTAGCTGAAGATGAGCAGCGAAATTCGTGGTCGAAAAATGGTCAAAATTTCGCAGAAATGTACCTCTGGCCCAAGGTGGCTAACGAGATTGAAGCGGCATACAATGATGCCTTAAACAAGTGATTTTCGATCGAAACTTGATTAGATACGCTCCGGAAGCGACAATAAGTATCCACCAGAGGGAGCCGTATGCAGACTCGACTGGCGGTCGGGGCGGAAAGCAAACCAAGCCTGCTGGTGGCTAAGGGATGTTTCGAACCAATGGGTGGTGCTGAGCGTGATCTCATCAGAGTAATTCCAGCCTTGTGTGAACGTTTTATTGTTACAGTCGCCACATTGAGGCCTTCGGATGAGCTTGAAGAGATATGCTCTGACCTTAGCATTGATCTCCTTCAGCCAGAGAAGCCATGGATAGTGCCCAGAGGATGGCTTGACGAAATCTTGCATAGGAAGCAAAGGGGATCATTTCAGCAGTGGGCTTCAATCCCGGGGATAAAGGAGAGAATATCCGATGTAG